>JAIEPP010000140.1 GCA_019748335.1 Xanthobacteraceae bacterium | reverse complement strand
CAGCGGCAATCCGCTTTCGGTCACGCGCGCCACCGCGATCGACAGCCGCAGGTCGTTCTTGTCGCGGGCGTAAGGCGAGCCGTTCGGCACCACCAGGATTTCCGCGCCGGTCTCGGCGAGACATTCGACGACGTTTTCGTAATCCTCGGACTCTTCGAGCCAGATGTCCTCGCAGATGGGAACGCCGACCCGGATGCCCCGGACGGTGACGGGACCCGCGGCCGGGCCGCGCGCGAACAGGCGCTTTTCGTCGAACACGCCGTAATTCGGCAGGTTGGCCTTGAAGCGAAGGGCTGCGATGCGGCCCTGATCGAGCAGCGCGCAGGCGTTATAGAGCTTGCCGTCCTCGACCCAGGGCGTGCCGATCAGGATTGCCGGCCCGCCGACGCTTTCGCGCGCCAACTCCTCGATCGCGGCACGGCAGGCGGCCTGGAAGGCGGGCTTCAGCACCAGATCTTCCGGCGGGTAACCGGTGATGAACAACTCCGGCAGCACCAGCAGATCGGCGCCGTCGGCCTTGGCCTTGTCGCGCGCGACGCGGGCCATCGCGGCGTTGCCGGCGACGTCGCCGACCGTCGGGTTCAATTGCGCCAGCGTGATCGTAAAAGTGGGTTCGGTCATGGGGGCGATGGTGCCTTGCAGCGCAGCAGACTTCAATCGATTGATTTAGATCGCGCCCATGCGTTCGGCGAGGGCGAACAGCCAGAATCCGCCGGCCATCAAGAGCGCGACGCCGACGGCGGCCGATCCCATGTCCTTGACCCGGCCGATCTGCGGATCGTGGTCGGTGGTCAGGCGATCGGAGAGCTTTTCGATCGCGGTGTTGAGCAGTTCGACCACCAGCACGAAGGCGACGGCTGCGACCAGCTCGAACCGGCGCATCGCGGTGGCGCCGACCAGCCAGGCCAGCGGCAGTGATAGCGCCAGCGCGAAAATTTCCTCGCGGACAGCCTGCTCCGACCGGATCGCAAAGGCTAATCCGTTACGTGTATTGACCGTGGCACGCCAAATTCGCAGCAAGTCAGAGTCCCGCTGCGGCCGGCATCGGCTTTTCCTTGCCCACGCGGTCCTGCTTCAGCAGTTCGGCGATCAGGAAAGCCATGTCGATGGATTGTTCGGCGTTGAGGCGGGGATCGCAGACCGTGTGATAGCGGTCGTTGAGGTCCTCGTCGGTGATGGCGCGGGCGCCGCCGATGCATTCGGTGACGTCCTGCCCGGTCATCTCCAGATGGACGCCGCCGGCATGGGTGCCTTCGGCGGCGTGGATCGCGAAGAACGATTTCACTTCCGACAGCACCCGGTCGAACGGACGGGTCTTGTAGCCCGATGTGGAGGTGATGGTATTGCCGTGCATCGGATCGCACGACCACACCACGACGCGCCCTTCCCGCTTCACGGCACGGATCAGCGGCGCCAGATGGTCGCCGACCTTGTCGGAGCCGAAGCGGTTGATCAGCGTCAGCCGTCCCGGCTCGTTGTCGGGATTGAGGACGTCGATCAGCTTGATCAGTTCATCCGGCTTCAGCGACGGACCGCATTTCAGGCCGATCGGGTTCTTGATGCCGCGGAAATATTCGACATGAGCGTGATCGAGCTGGCGGGTGCGGTCGCCGATCCAGATCATGTGGCCCGAGGTCGCGTACCAGTCGCCCGTGGTCGAGTCGACCCGGGTAAACGCCTGCTCGTAGCCGAGCAGCAGCGCTTCATGGCTGGTGTAGAAATCGGTGGCGCGCAGTTCGGGATGGCTTTCCAGATCGAGGCCGCAAGCCTGCATGAAATTCAGCGCGTCGGAAATGCGATCGGCCAGTTCCTTGTAGCGGCGGGACTGCGGCGAGTCCTTCAGGAAGCCGAGCATCCACTGATGCACGCTGCCGAGATTGGCGAAGCCGCCGGTCGCGAACGCGCGCAGCAGGTTGAGCGTCGCCGCCGACTGCCGGTATGCCATCAACTGGCGCTGCGGATCCGGCACGCGCGCTTCCGGCGTGAAGGCGATGTCGTTGATGATATCGCCGCGATAGCTCGGCAGCTCGACGCCGTTGATCTTTTCGGTGTTGGACGAGCGCGGCTTGGCGAACTGCCCGGCGATGCGGCCGACCTTCACCACCGGCAGCGCGCCGGCATAGGTCAACACCACGGCCATCTGCAGCAGCACGCGGAAAAAATCGCGGATGTTGTTGGCGCCGTGCTCGGCAAAGCTCTCGGCGCAATCGCCGCCCTGCAGCAGGAAGGCCTCGCCGGCCGCAACCCGTGCGAGTGATTTCTTCAGGTTGCGCGCCTCGCCGGCGAAAACCAGCGGCGGAAACGTGGCCAACTGCGCCTCGACATCCGCCAATGCCTTGGCATCGGGATAATCTGGCATTTGCAGCACCGGCTTGGTGCGCCAGCTGTCGGGTGTCCATCGCTCGGACATGAGGTTAACTCCTGAGCAAAAACCGCTACTTACCGGAAGGTCGAGAACGCGCCGCGTTATACACAGGGTGGTGTCGGACCGCCAGCCAGATTTCCAGCTGTTTCGTCAAGCCCTTGCGGCAAAAGCCGAATTCGCATTTGCTGTCGCCGCTTACGAGGACAGCTGGGAGATCGCGGTGACCGAGCCGGGTCTGGACGACGTATTTGCCGACGATATCACGCTGCCCGCGACGGATGGCTATCCGCTCGCCGCGACGCTGTTCTTGCCGCGTGGGGCCAAGCGCCACGCCGTGCTGATCAATTCGGCGACCGCCGTCCACCGCAAGCTCTACCGCGGCTTTGCCGGCTATCTCGCCAAGCGCGGCTGCGCGGTTCTGACCTACGACTACCGCGGCACCGGCGACTCCAGGCAACGGGCGCTGACCGGCTACAACCAGCCGAAATCGCTGGTCGGCTTCAAGGCCTCGATGTCGGACTGGGCCGCGCAGGACGTCACGGCCGCGGTCGCCTGGATGCGCCAGCGCTATCACGACATGCCGTTCGCCTATGTCGGGCATTCCTTCGGCGGCCAGGCGCTCGGGCTGCTCACCAACAACACCGAGATTTCGCGCGCGCTCTTGATCGCGGCACAGGCCGGCTACTGGAAACTGATGGCGTCGCCGGAGCGCTATCGCGTCTACGCGCTGTTGAATTTCATCGGCCTCCCCCTCACCCGCACGCTCGGCTACATGCCGGGTAGAGCCGGCCTCGGAATGGACCTGCCGAAGGATGCGTTCCTGCAATGGGTCTCGTGGGTGATGAGCCCGCGCTATCTCTTCGATTCCAAACTCGACGCCCTGCAGAATTTCCCGAAGTTCAAGGGCGAGCTGCGCGCGCTGTGCCTGTCCGACGATCCCTGGGCGACGCGGCCGGCGGTCGAGTTGCTGTGCTCGGGCTTCACCTCGATCAGTCCCGAGATCATCACCGTGACCCCGGCCGACACCGGCGCAGCCCACATCGGCCATATGGGTTTCTTCCGCGCCGAACATCGCGACACGCTGTGGCGGGGCGCGGCAGAATGGATTCAGGCGGGGGAATAGCCTCCGTCGTAGCGGCTAGCGCTGTCATTCCCCGCGCAGGCGGGGAATCCAGTACGCCGCGGCCTGTCGACCATCGCAGACGTCTCTGAACACTGGATCGTCCGCCCCAGTGCGCAATTGCGCACAAGGCGGACGATGACAGCGGCAATTGGGATGGATCTGCGCGTCGGGCAGTCTTAATCCGGCGTGCCCATGGTGTACGGCTTCAACATCGCAGGCAGCGGGCGTGCGTCGGCGTAAGGAAGGTCGCAGCGGGATCGGAGCGTTCATGGCGGACCTCGCCGCCGTGCGTGCCGCGAGCAGAAGGTTATTTTGGCTTGGGTAGCTCCTGAATTGACTTCATGTAGTTTATGATCTCCGCCGCGTCCTCCCTGTTGAAGCGGAAGGTCGGCATGAAGGGATGGATGCTACTATAGCCGTCCTGCAGTCGTTGCATGAAGTCGCTGTCGTAGAGTTTCGTTTCGCTAAAGCTGCGAAAGGGCGGCGCCTGCTTGTTGGGGCTCGCGCCGGTCTTGCCCACGGAGTGACAGCGGGCACACAGCTTCTGCAAGATCTCTTTGCCAGGCTGTTGCTCCACATACCGTGCGTGGGCGAAGGTGCTCCACATGAGAGCTATTGCTGACAGTCCCAGCAGGGATCGTTTCATCGCAGTCTTTCGTGCGGAAAAGTTCACCAACGATCGATCGCTTAACTACCTCCTTGAGGGGACAGCGGTCGTTGACGCAGATCAAGTGCCCTTACGAGTACCCGAGTTGGTTTTCCAAATAGGTGCTGCTCGGACGCGTGTACGAGATCGAACCAGCGGCCGACGACGCCGAGCGATGCAGGGCTGGACCCGCATCTTGGGGTGATTTGTCCGTCGGGCAACCTCAATCTGGCGTGCCCATGATGTAGGGCTTCAGCATCGCATACAGCACGCTGTGCGTCGGCGTCGGGACGCCGAGTTCGCGGCCCATGGCGACGACCTTGCCGCCGAGCCAGGGCAGTTCGAGCCGGTTGCCGCGCTCGAGATCGAGCGCCATCGAGGCCTTCATCGCCGGCGGCGCGTGGCTGAAGAAGTCGATGATCCTGTCCATCGCGTCATCCGGCAGCTTGATGCCCTTGGCGCGGCCGACCGCGATGACCTCGCCGAACGCGGCGAGGAAGACCGGACGGATGTCGGGATCCTCGCGCAGTTTTCCGATCTGCTGGCGCGCCAGCGCCGTCATGCTGGCGTTGGTCGAAAGCCCGATGAACTTCATCCAGAGTTCAGTCAGGATCTGATCGCTCAGGGTGGCGTCGAAACCGGCCTTCAGGCAGAGCGCCAGAAATTCCTCGGCGCGTGGACTGCGCTTGCCGTCGAGTTCGCCGAAGATCATCCGCATGAAGGTGCCCACCTGGGTGATGACGCCGGGCGCGGTGATCGACGCGCTGATCTGGGCGACGCCGCCCATCACGGCCTTCGGCCCCAGGATCGGCAGCAGCCGCTCGGCGGCGTCGATGCCGTTCTGCAGCGGGATGACGGCGGTGTCGGGCCCGACCAGCGGCTTGATCGCCTCGCCCGCGCTCTCGACATCCCACAGCTTGACGCAGAACAGCACGACATCGACGACGCCGATGCTCTTGGGATCGTCGGTCGCCTGGGTCGGCACCACATGGGTCTCGCCGCGGCCGCCGACGACTTTCAGCCCTTGGCTCTTCATGGCGGCCAGATGCGCGCCGCGCGCAATGAAGGTGACATCAGCACCCGCTTTCGCCAGCGCCGCCCCAAACCCGCCTCCGACGCCGCCGGCACCGATCACCGCAATACGCATGATGTTTCCTTGATTGTAGGATGGGTGGAGCGAAGCGATACCCATCAATGCCGGCGCGTGTAGGTGATGGGTATCGCTTGCGCTCCACCCATCCTACAAATCACGCGGCTTACTTCCCGTAGCTGTAAAACCCCTGCCCGGTCTTGCGGCCGAGATGGCCGGCGGCGACCATTTCTTTCAAGAGCGGCGCGGGGCGGTATTTCGGATCGTTGAAGCCTTCGTAAAACACTTCCATCACCGACAGCATGGTATCGAGCCCGATCATGTCGGCCAGCGCCAGGGGCCCGATCGGGTGGTTGCAGCCGAGCTTCATGCCGGCATCGAGGTCCTCGGCGGTGGCGATGCCTTCCTGCAACGCGAAGATCGCCTCGTTGATCATCGGGCACAGGATGCGGTTGACCGCAAAGCCCGGGCTGTTCTTGGCTGTCACCGCGACCTTGCCGATCCGCTTGGCGAACTCGGCGGCCTTGGCGTGGGTGTCGTCGGAGGTCTGCAGGCCCCGGATCAATTCCAAGAGCGCCATCAGCGGCACCGGGTTGAAGAAGTGCATGCCGATGAAGCGATCCGGCCGGTCGGTGGCGGCGGCGAGCTTCGTGATCGAGATCGAGGAGGTGTTGGTCGCGAGCAGCGCGGACGGCCGCAGCTTGGTGCAGAGGTCCTTCAAAATCTTGATCTTCAGATCCTCGTTCTCGGTCGCGGCCTCGATCACCAGATCGCAATTGGCGAGCTTGGCGCTGTCGGTCGTGGTGGCGATGCGCTTGAGCGCGGCCTGGCGGTCGGCGTCGGTCATCTTCTGCTTGTTGACCAGCCGCTCCAGGCTGCCGGTCACGACCGAGATACCCTTGGCCAGCGCGGCCTCCGAGATATCGGTCATGGTCACCGACAGCCCCGCCGCCGCGCAGACCTGCGCGATCCCGTTGCCCATCGTGCCCGCGCCGACGATACCGATTTGCTCAATCATGGCTCACCTAACTCCAGTTTGAATGCTGGCGGATAGCGTTAGCAGAGGGCGGCGGGGAGAGGTAGCGGGCAGTTTCAATAAGGTTCTGCGGGCGGTTCGTCGGGGACGCCGTCAGGCAGGAAATCGGCCGCCCCGAGCGCGTCGAGTTCGGCCCAGAACTTGTCGAAATCGATCGGCCGCTTTTTCAACGGCTCCAGGATCACCCTGTCGCCGACTTTGCTGATCTGTACCTCGGTGCCCTTGAAGCGAAATTCCTTGGGCAGGCGTACGGACTGGCTGCTGCCATGGATGAAGAGTTTGGCGGTGGAATTCATGCTCCGCCCTCCCGGAAACATTGTTGGGCATCAATGATATATCACGCTGCTGCCTTTCGGTCAGGCCCTTGCGCGGATTACGCTTCGCAAATCCGCCCCAAGCGCGTATTTTGAGGGGTGTGGGAGCCAGGATGCCGGAAAGCTTACCGCGAGACATTCAGTTGCGCCGCCAATATGGCGCAAGGGGATACGCGCGACACCTGTCAACACAAGAATTAAACAAACGCATTCGCGACATTGTCGTTAACATAACGCGCGTAACGTCCGATGCCAAAGTCGGACCACAGCAGATTAAAGACGGTGGAGGAATATGGTTCGAGAGGCTGATTCATATTCTCGAAGAAATGCAACTTCGTCACGGTCCATATCCCGCAGGTTTTTCGCGAGATATTTTCCGCAAAGAGCCATTTCCAAATTATGCGTCCGAGCTTGCCGGTAAGGCAGCAAGAAAACTTGCGTCACTCGGAATCAAAACCAGTGACGTTTATATTAAATTCGGCAAACAAGCTCATATGGAGCAACTCCTTCGTAAGGGAGCACTTCGTGTTCAGCCCGCAAGTTATTTTTCCAATAAAGATCACAATGGCGCCGTTCGTGACGACGAGCTATCCCTTCAGATTTCTTTGGCGCTATCGCGTGACGACATCATCAAGATCGTAACGAATCCCGAAGATGTGCCGCCGGACGCGCCGGAACAAAGATTGGACGCATCTCTTCGGTCTCCAACAGACTTTTGGTTGTATTGTGTAACTACAGCGACTGAAGCAAGACTCTTCGTTGATTTTCAGGTCGACTCGTGCGTGATAATTAGAGACCAGCCGAGATTTAGAGAGCGATTGATCAACGCGACACTAAACCGCTTTCCGGATACAGTCTTTCATCACGCGCCCGCCCAATATATTGATCCGCTGCTACCCCGAACGACCAAGATATTCGTGCCGCTCGCCAAGTATTTTGGATATTCTTATCAGCGCGAATATCGATTCTGCTGGATACCAAAGGCACCAGTTCAGAAACTTTCTCATGCCGACATTGAAATCGGAAGTCTTGAAGATTTCTCAAGCCTCATTGTCTTGTAGCACGGGCGTAACCCGCCTCTTTATCGTTGGGTGGGGGCGGCGGATTATGCTTCGCTAGTCCGCCCTACGCACTGTTTTGCATTCCTGTGCCAGGTATACCTTGCGACTCACGGGCATATTTGGTCCGACTTAACCGAGAGTTGCGAGGCATTGACGTAATGACGCCAGACTTTGACACGATGAACGAAACGGACGTGCGCGAAATTATCGTGCGCCCGCTGCTCAACCGACTTGGTTACGCGCACGGAACGGTTGCGAACATTCGAACCGAAGTGCCGCTTCGGTATGACCGAGCATTTCTTGGCAGGAAACAACCCAAGAGAGACCCGCCGTTGGCAGGCAGGGCTGACTACATTTGTGATGCTATTTCTTACGGTCGATGGGCTGTCGAGGTGAAGGCACCTTCGCACCCTTTGACGCAAGACGACGTTGAGCAAGCGCACACTTACTGTGCTCATCCAGAGATTAGCGCCGCTTACTTTCTGCTGACGAACGGGCGGACCTTTCGTCTGTATGCCACAGCCCGACTCGAGCAACCGATATTGGCTTGGGAGTTCGATGACACTGAACAGAAAATCATGAATCTCCACAATATCGTTGGCTATCAAGCGATCCGTAAGCTCACAGAGATAACGCGTCATGATACAAACAAGCCGCTCGGTGCAGGTCTTCCTTCAGAAGTAAAAATCGTCGGTGGCGACGTTACGTACGGCGAACATCATTCAGACAACCCGCTATTTAGCGCCAATCACATGAAGGGATTAGTGGGAGCTGTCACTGGAAAAATCGTGACGCGTAACAAGGATAACCGCCTACACGCTATCGTCAGCGTGAGGAGCCCCTATCAGCAACTTGCGGAGCTAAATAAGCTGGCCGGTTTGGAGGACTTTGAGTTTTACTGCTCGGACGAATTCATTTCAGGCGATGTAGCAAAACCTTCAGTGTTTCAGAATGTCGTGAGTGGACGATTAGAGCCGGGGCACAAAGCAAAACTACTGCCGGGTCTGCCTCCAATACCCGTTCCGGGTTTTCAGTTTACGGTCTCAACGGAAGCGACAGGATATGTCGACGGGAGCACCTTCAACGGCGTGCTATCATTTGACTATCGGTACCAGCTCATTCGCGGAGCGCTAACCGGCAATCCAAGGATTGACGCAATGTTAGCTGCCGCGCCTCCTACCGCACGCGTAGAGGGTGAAGGGACGTTCAAAGTTATCCTGAATATACCGGCATAGCGCTATCACCGACGCAGTGGACGCATCAACGCAACGATGAGCCGTCGCGAATAACCCGCCCCCTATTCCGCCGCAGCTTCCCGCACATACCGCGCCGTCGGCGTCCGCATCGTCACCAGTTCTTCCGCCGCGGTCGGATGCAGCGCAATCGTCGAATCGAAATCGGCCTTGGTCGCCTTCAGCTTCACCGCGATCGCCACGGCTTGCGTGATTTCGGCGGCGGCGTCGCCGACGATGTGGCAGCCGAGCACGCGGTCGGAGGTGCCGTCGACCACGAGTTTCATCAGGATGCGGGTGTCGCGGCCGGACATCGTCGCCTTGATCGGCCGGAAATCGGTCTTGTAGACGTCGACATGGGAGAACTGGGCGCGTGCTTCCTCTTCCGTCAGCCCGACGGTGCCGACTTCGGGCTGCGAGAACACCGCGGTCGGGATGGTGGCGTGGTCGACCTGCACCGGGCGCTTGCCGAACACGGTGTCGGCGAAGGCATGGCCCTCGCGGATCGCGACCGGGGTCAGGTTGATGCGGTGGGTGACGTCGCCGATCGCGTAGATGTTGTCGACGGAGGATTTCGACCAGGCATCGACGGCGATGCCGCCGTTCTTTGGATTGATGGCGACGCCCGCGGTTTCCAGCCCGAGATTGGCGACGGCCGGATGCCGCCCGATCGCGAACATCACCTGGTCCGACGCGATGCTCGATCCGCTCGACAGATGCGTGGTGAACTCGTGACCGTGTTTCGTGACCTTGTCGACGGTGCAGCCGGTAATGATGGTGATGCCCTGCTTCTCCATCTCCGCCCGCACATGCTTGCGGACGTCCTCGTCAAAACCGCGCAAAATGTTGTCGCCGCGATAGATCACCGTGACGTCGGAGCCGTAGCCTCTGAAGATGCCGGCGAATTCCAGCGCGATATAGCCGCCGCCCTGGATCACAATGCGCTTCGGCAGTTCCTCGAGATGAAACGCCTCGTTCGAGGAGATCACGTGCTCGATACCGGGAAAGGCCGGGCCGTGGTTGGGTGCGCCGCCGGTCGCGATCAGGATGTATTTTGCGGTGACCTTTTCGCCAGTCATCAGCCTGATGGTGTGGGCGTCTTCCAGCACCGCGCGGGTCTTCACGATCTTCGCGCCGCTCTTTTCGACATTGGTGGTGTAGATGGACTCCAGCCGTGCGATCTCCTTGTCCTTGTTGGCGACCAGGGTCGGCCAGTCAAAGGAGACGTTGCCGACGGTCCAGCCGAAGCCGGCGGCGTCCTCGATCTCGTGCTTGATGTGGGAGCCGATCACGAACAGCTTTTTCGGCACGCAGCCGCGGATCACGCAGGTGCCGCCCATCCGGTATTCCTCGGCGACCATCACTTTGGCGCCGTGGCCGGCCGCGATCCGCGCGGCGCGCACGCCGCCGGAGCCGCCCCCGATGACGAACAGATCGACGTCGAATTCAGCCATGTCAGCCCCCGCCGGGAATCAAAATGCCGGAGCCCGGTCGAACCGGGCTCCATTCAATATAGTTAGATCATGTCCGCTTGAAAGGCCGGCTCAGATCGGCTTGCCGCGCTTCTTCATCTCGTTGCGAAACTCGAGGTCGATGGTGGCGGAGAACTGCTGCGCCCACTGGTTCATGTAGGACATGCTGAACTGGATGGCGCGGGGCTCGGTGGCCAGCAGCTTGGTGCCCAGAGGCGACTTGTAGAACGTCACCAGGTCCTTCAGCTCCTGCTCGGTGAACTCGTTGGCGTAGATCTGCGCCATGCCTTCGCCGATTTCCTTTTCGCGGCCGGCGAGATTCTTGGCGACGATGATCGCAACCTCGCCGAGGTCCTTCTGGTAGTTGAGGTTGGTCTGGATCAGCCCGTTCTTGGCCTGCTCGACCAAGTTGGGAACGGCGCTGGCGTACATCGCGCTGGCGTTCTTCATGACCAGGATTTCCTTGGCCGCGGCAAGCGCCGACGGCGACGCCGGCTTCAGCGGCGTCGCTTCCCCCGGCGGCTGTTTCTGCTGCGCGCCCGCGGGCGCTGCCGTCAGCGCCAGTCCCAGCGCGAGACCGGCCGCCGACAAGATCCGTGAAAAGCTCTTCATTCCAATTCTCCTCGATGAGCGGCGTGACCGCCGTTTAGCTACGCGAATTGCTTGCACTACTTTCCTGCAACGACGCGAATTCCCTGCGCCCCTGCGAGCACGGCCGTGGTGGCGAGGCCAATGAACAGACCGTGTTCGACGACGCCCGGGATCGGGTTCAGAAGCCCGGCCAGCCGCGGCGCATCGGCGATCCGCCCGAGATGGGCGTCGATAATCCAGTGGCCGCCATCGGTGACAAAAACGTGGCCGTCCTTGCCCTTCCGGAGCACCATTTGCCCGGAAACGCCGCTTTCGGCAAAGGCCTTGGCCATCATCCGCTGCGTCGCCGCCAATCCGAACGGGATCACCTCGATCGGAAGCGGGAAACGGCCGAGCACATCGACCCATTTGGTCTCGTCGGCGATCACGATCATGCGATCCGAGGCCGCCGCCACGATTTTCTCCCGCAACAGCGCGCCGCCGCCGCCCTTGATCAGGTTGAGCGCGGGATCCATCTCGTCGGCGCCGTCGACAGTGAGGTCGAGCCGGTCGATCTGGTCCAGCGTGGTCAGCGGAATTTTGCAGGCTTCGGCCTGGATGCGGGTCGCTTCCGAGGTCGGTACGCCCACCACCTTGAGGCCGGCGGCGACCTTCTCGCCCAGCAGGTCGACGAAATGCTTCGCGGTCGAGCCGGTGCCGAGTCCGAGCTGCATGCCGTCCTGGACATGCTCCAGTGCTTTCGCCGCCGCCAGCCGTTTCAGTGCGTCCATATCCACGTGCAGACCATACCTCTTGAGGGAACCCGCCGGTGACGCCTCTCTAGCGTCGTTTTGGCCCCGGGAACAGCCGCTAATGCTGGTCCGAATAGCCCAATTTGGGCAACCAGCCGAATCCACGGGGCCCCTTGCATGACGCCACGCGGACCGATAGCGAAGGTGTGATGACCCTCCCCCGCACGCTTGTATTCGATCTCGACGGCACCCTGGTCGACACCGCCCCCGACCTGATCACCGCGCTCAATTTCGTGCTTGAGCGCGAAGGCCTGGCGCCGCTGCCGATGCACCGGGCGCGCAACATGATCGGCGCCGGCGCCCGCAAGATGCTGGAGCGCGGGCTCGAGGCCGAAGGCCGCGCGGTCAGCACCGGCGAACTCGACAAACTGACCAAGGATTTC
Organism: Xanthobacteraceae bacterium; assembly: GCA_019748335.1. Lineage (GTDB taxonomy): Bacteria > Pseudomonadota > Alphaproteobacteria > Rhizobiales > Xanthobacteraceae > Bradyrhizobium. Next base: position 18,600 of record JAIEPP010000140.1, on the reverse strand, counting down.
ATCGGCTATTACGCGGATCATATCGCCGAAGCCTCGCGCCCGTTCGAGGGGCTGGAGGCCGCCCTCGACGACCTGCAGGGCCAGGGCTTTCAGTTCGCGGTCTGCACCAACAAGCTGGAATGGCTATCGAAGCGCCTGCTCGACCAGCTCGGCATGAGTGCCCGGTTTGCCGCGATCTGCGGCGCCGACACCTTCGGCGTCGCTAAACCCGATCCCGTGATCCTGCAACAGACGCTGGCGCGCGCCGGCGGGCACCTCGCCTCCGCCATCATGGTCGGCGACGCCGGCCCTGACGTCGGGGTCGCCCGGCGGGCCGGCATTCCCGTGATCGGGGTCGAGTTCGGCTACACCGAGGTTCCGATCGCCGAATTGAAGCCGGACCGGCTGATCGGCCACTTTCGCGACCTGTCCGGGGCGGTCCATAGCCTGATCGGGGCGGCGTCGCGCAGCTAGTTCGTGTTCTGACGCAGGTTCCTCACGCAACCTGGCGTCCGCTTGCTCTAAGCCGCTGAATTGGCGGGTGATACCAAATCGCTGAATACGACTGTTAACCATTCTTTAACTAAACTGCCCGGCCCGGTTGCGGGCCTGTTCCGGCACTCTTATGGTCCCAAAAGGGGATTGTGGCGGTTTGCCACAGTCAGAGTGACCATCATGCGTCGTGTTTTCGCGATTGCCGTCATCGGATTCAGCCTGGCCGGCTGCTCCTCATTCTCCCTCGACTCCTTCAAGCCGACGCCGCCGCCGGTTCAGGTCCAGCTCGAATCGACCCCGCCGGGGGCCGACGCCACCACCTCCCTGGGACCGGCCTGCAAGACGCCCTGCTCGGTCAGTGTTCCCGCGCCCGACGTCGGGTTCACCGTCACCTTCGCGCTGCCCAGGTTCCAGCCGGTGACGGTCCCGGTCCAGGTGATCCGGAATCCCGGCGATTTCGCCAACCCCGCCACGACCGTGGTCGAGCCCAGTCCCGTGTTCGCTGAACTGCGGCCGGCCGCCCCGCCGCCCAAGGTGAGGAAGCCGATGCGGCCGAAGAAGCCGAAGCCGGCTGCCGCGCCCGCCGCCGCATCGCCGTTCCCGACTCCGGCCCCGACGCGCTGATCGGTTTTTCCGATCGCCCGATACACTGCACCGCACCCAAACGCGCGCATTGTAGGGCCGTGGCAACGTGCCTAGATTGTGCTAGCGGGAGCATCGAGATCACGGCCTCCGTGATCGAGATCACGGCCTCCGCACCGAACAAGGCACACAAGCAAAGCAGCCATTGATGAGCGCGTTGAGTTTTCCCGATCAGCTGATCCGTCCGATGGTCGACCCGTTTGGTCGCACCATCCGCTATCTGCGCGTGTCCGTGACCGATCGCTGCGACCTGCGCTGCTTCTACTGCATGTCCGAGGACATGACGTTCCTGCCCAAGGCCGACCTGCTGACGCTGGAAGAACTCGACCGGCTGTGCTCGGCGTTCGTAGCCCGGGGCGTGCGCAAGATTCGCCTCACCGGCGGCGAGCCGCTGGTTCGGCGCAACGTCATGACGCTGGTGCGCTCGCTGTCGCGGCATCTCGGTTCGGGCGCGCTCGACGAACTGACGCTGACCACCAACGGCTCGCAACTGGCACGCTTTGCCAATGAATTGCGCGACTGCGGCGTGCGCCGGATCAACGTTTCGCTCGATACGCTCGACCCCGCGAAATTCCGCGCCATCACCCGCTGGGGCGATCTCGACAAGGTACTGGCCGGCATCGAGGCCGCGCGCGCGGCGGGGCTGGCGGTGAAGATCAACGCGGTGGCGCTCAAGAACATGAACGAGGAGGAAATCCCCTCGCTGATGGCGTGGGCGCACGGCAAGGGCATGGCGCTGACCCTGATCGAGGTGATGCCGATGGGCGATATCGGCGAAGGCCGCATCGACCAGTATGTGCCGCTGTCGCTGATGCGCGCGCGGCTGGCCAAGCAATACACGCTGACCGACCTCGACGACGACACCGGCGGCCCTGCCCGCTACGTCCGGGTCGCCGAGACCGGCGGCAAGCTCGGCTTCATCACGCCGATGACCCATAATTTCTGCGAGTCGTGCAACCGGGTGCGGATCACCTGCACCGGCACGCTGCACACCTGCCTGGGGCACGAAGATGCCTCCGATTTGCGCAAACCGCTGCGCGCTTCCGCTGACAACGAACTGCTCTCGGCGGCGATCGATCGCGCCATCGGACTGAAGCCGAAGGGCCACGACTTCATCATCGACCGCCGGCATAACCGCCCCAGCGTCAGCCGCCATATGAGCGTGACCGGCGGCTGAAACTTTTGGTCCGTATCGAGACCTTTCCGCGCAACAAGTTACGCCTGCGCGGATTTTGCACCTCCCCTGATTGACGCCGCCGAAAAGCACTGAAATGGTGCGGTCGCTTTCACGCCAGCACGGCCGGACGGGCCGCTGCACCCGAAGCCTTTCCGAAGGCGACGGGGCAGCCAAGACGGCGGCAAGCGCAAATGGGGGGACGACCGTTGCAATTGCTCTTGCAGATGGACTGTGGCTTCGCGCGCGTGCTGCGCGACGATGACGTCATGTCTGAAACCATCGGCGCGCTTTGATGTCGGTCTCCCGAGAGACCACCATGCGACCATTGCTGGCACTAAGTGCCGCGATCGACCTTCTGAATGAAAAGATCGGCTACATCTGCAATTGGCTGGTGCTGGCCGCCTGTGTCGTCAGCGCCGGCAACGCCATGATCCGCTACGCTTTCGGCTACAGCTCCAACGGTTGGCTCGAACTGCAGTGGTACATGTTCGCGGTGCTTGTGATGTTCGGCGCCTCCTACACCTTCAAGCGCAACGAACATGTCCGCGTCGAGATCTTCTATCTGATCCTCTCCGAGCGCGGCCAGCTCTGGCTCGATTTGATCGGCACGTTGTGCTTCCTGATCCCGTCCTGCCTGCTACTCAGCTATCTTTCCTGGCCATTCTTCATGCAGGCCTATGCGGTCGGCGAACTCTCCAGCAATGCCGGCGGTCTGATCCGCTGGCCGATCAAGTTCGTCGTTCCCGCGGGCATGGTGCTGTTGGCGCTGCAGGGCGTCTCCGAGGTGATCAAGCGCATCGCAGCGCTGCAGAACCTCGTGACCATCGATGCGAAATACGAAAGACCGATGCAATGATCACGCTGGAAATGATGCCGCCGCTGATGTTCGGCGGCCTGGTTCTGGCGATGTTGATCGGCTTCCCGGTGGCCTTCACGCTGGCGGCGGTCGGATTGTCGTTCGGCTTCCTGTCGATCCATCTCGGATTCTTCGACTTCAATTTCCTGCAGGCCATTCCCGGCCGCATTTTCGGCAGCGTATTATCCAACGAACTGCTGCTGGCGATCCCGTTCTTCACCTTCATGGGCGCGGTGCTGGAACGCTGCGGGCTGGCGGAGGACATGCTGGATTCGATGGGCCAATTGTTCGGCCCGATCCGCGGCGGCCTCGGCTATTCCGTCATCATCGTCGGCTTCATCCTCGGCGCCATCACCGGCACGGTGGCGGCACAGGTCATCGCCATGGCGCTGATCTCGATGCCGGTCATGATGCGTTACGGCTACAACATCCGCTACATCACCGGCGTGCTGGCGGCCTCCGGAACCATCACCCAGCTGGTGCCGCCGTCGCTGGTGCTGATCGTGATGGCCGACCAGCTCGGCAAGTCGGTCGGCGACATGTATCTCGGCGCCTGGGGACCCTCGGTGTTCCAGATCGCGCTGTTCGCCGGCTACACCTTCGTCCTCGGCATCGTCAAACCCGACCACGTGCCGGCGGTACCAAGAGATGCGCTGACGCTCCGCGGCTGGCCGCTATGGCGCAAATGCCTGCTCGGCATCATCCCCTCGGCGGTGCTGATCTTCGTCGTGCTCGGCACCATGATGATGGGCTTGGCAACTCCGACCGAGGCCGGCGCCATGGGCGCGATCGGCGCGATCGTGCTCGCCGCCATCCATCACAAGGATTTCAGCGCGACGGGCAGCAAGATCCTCATCATCGGCGTCATCGCCGCCGGTATCGGTACCATCGTCGCGATCCTCTACAGCGAAAACATCACCTTCAGGTTGGCGTTCGCGGTCGCTTACCTCGCCATCGTCTGGGTCTGCCTCGAAGCGGTCCGGATTCCGGATCTGCGCGACCTGATCCGGCAGGGCTACGAGACCACCATGCGCATCACTTGTATGGTGGTGTTCATCCTGATCGGCTCGACCTGCTTCTCGGTGGTGTTCCTCGGCGTCTCCGGCGGCGTCTGGCTCGAGCACATGCTGACCTCGCTCCCGGGCGGGGTCTGGGGCTTCCTGATCTTCATCAACCTGTTCATCTTCTTCCTGGCGTTCTTCCTCGATTTCTTCGAGATCGCCTTCATCATCCTGCCGATGATCGCGCCGATCGCGCAGAAAATCCTGGCGCCGGTGGTCGGTCCCGATGCCGCACTGATCTGGTTCGGCGTCATGCTCTGCGTCAACATGCAGACCTCGTTTCTGCATCCGCCGTTCGGCTTCGCCTTGTTCTACCTGCGCGGCGTGGCGCCCAAGGAAGTAAAGAGTTCGGATATCTACTGGGGCGCCGTGCCGTGGATCGGGCTGCAGGCCATCATGGTCCTGCTGGTCATCGCCTTCCCGATCACGGTGACGGCCCTGCTGGACAAGCCGTTCAACGTCGATCTCTCCAAGGTCAAGATCGAGGTGCCGTATATCGAACTGCCGCCGCTGGAGTTCGGGCCTGCGCAAAAGCAATAGTTCCGGCGTCCGCCGGGGTGGATTGATACCCCTCCCCCGACAGCTAATTCCCTTTCAATATCAACAAACTTCCAATTGACGGCAGCTTCGCCCGCTGGTTTGGTGCGTTGGCTTCATGCTAGCCCGGCAGGATAAGCCGCGGAGTCCCCAAGGGACCCGTTAAGACTGCAGATGCGAAATTGGGGAGGGATACCGTTGCAAGCGCTCTTGAAATTGAGCAATGGAATAGACGCGTTCACACGGTGGACGGGCAAACGTCTGGCATGGCTCATTCTGCTGGCCGTGATCGTTTCCGCCATCAACGCCATCATCCGCAAAGGCTTCGATGTCTCGTCCAATTCCTGGCTCGAGCTGCAATGGGTGCTGTTTAGCATCGTGTTCCTGTTGTGCTCGCCGTGGACGCTGCTCGACAACGAGCACATACGGATCGACATCGTAAATCAGATGTTTCCCAAGCGCGTTCGCGACATCATCGACGTGGTTGGCCACGTCGTTTTCCTGCTGCCGCTCTGCGTCGTGATGATCATCACCGGCGGCCCGTTCTTCATGCGCTCCTACGAAATCCAAGAGCAGTCCGGCAACGCGGGCGGACTGCCGCAATGGCCCGCCAAGTCGCTTATCATCATCGGGTTTACGCTCCTGCTCATTCAGGGCGTATCCGAACTGATCAAGCGCGTTGCCGTCATGCGCGGCATTATTCCTGATCCACATGCATTCCAGGTGCACGCGCTCGAGGCGGAGGTCGAACACCTCGTCGAGGCGATCGAAAAACGCTGATCGTCGAGTGCGATTGCAGGGGGACTAGATGACTGCTTTTCTTATCGCCAACATGGCGCCGATCATGTTCGCGTCGCTGGTGATTATCCTGCTGCTCGGTTATCCGGCAGCATTCTCGCTCGGCGCGGTCGGACTGATCTACGCCTTCGTCGGAATCCAGCTCGGCGAGTTCCGGCCGGACTTCCTGCAGGCGCTGCCCGAGCGCGTCTACGGCGTGATGAACAACGACACGCTGCTCGCGATTCCGTTCTTCACGTTCATGGGACTGGTGCTGGAACGGTCCGGCATGGCCGAAGACCTGCTCGACACCATCGGACAGTTGTTCGGCACCATCCGCGGCGGTCTCGCCTATGCCGTCGTGTTCGTGGGTGCCCTGCTCGCAGCGACCACCGGCGTCGTCGCGGCGTCCGTGATCTCGATGGGTCTCATCTCGCTGCCGATCATGCTGCGCTACGGCTACGACCGCCGGATGGCGACCGGCATCATCGCCGCGTCCGGCACCCTGGCGCAGATCATTCCGCCCTCGCTGGTTCTGATTGTCATGGCCGACCAGCTCGGCAAGTCGGTCGGCGACATGTATGAGGGCGCGTTCATCCCGGGCCTGGTGCTCGCCGGCCTCTATGCCGGATATGCTTTCCTGGTGACGCTGATCTTCCCGAAGGCGGCTCCGGGCCTGCCTCCCGAAGCGATCGGCTTCCGCGAACCCGACGGCAGCCGGGGACTGTGGTCCCTGCTCGTGCTGTTCCTGGCGAGCTGCGTGTTCGGCTGGTTCATGATGCGGCATTCGGAGGTACACGGCGCCGATTATGTCGTGCTGAGCATGTTCAACGGCATCCTGTTCGCGTTTTTCGTAGCAGTGCTGAACTGGCTGATCCACAAGTTCACGGGATTCCGTTTCCTGTCCGCGATGGCGCAACAAACCACGTTCGTGATGGTGCCGCCGCTGTTCCTGATCTTCCTGGTGCTGGGCACGATCTTCATCGGCATCGCCACCCCGACCGAAGGCGGCGCGATGGGCGCGGCCGGCGCGATCATTCTCGGCGCCGCCAAGCGCCGGCTGAGCTGGGACCTGATCCGGCAAGCAACCGAATCGACCGCCAAGCTGTCGGCCTTCGTCGTCTTCATCCTGGTCGGCGCGCGTGTGTTCTCGCTGACCTTCTACGGCGTCAACGGCCACGTCTGGGTCGAACATCTCCTGACCTCGCTGCCCGGCGGCCAGATCGGCTTCCTGATCTTCGTCAACGCCTTTGTGTTCATTCTAGCCTTCTTCCTCGACTTTTTCGAACTCGCCTTCATCATCATTCCGCTGCTGGGGCCCGCGGCCGAAAAACTGGGCATCGACCTGATCTGGTTTGGCGTCATTCTCGGCGTCAACATGCAGACCTCGTTCATGCATCCGCCGTTCGGATTCGCTCTGTTTTATCTGCGGTCGGTCGCGCCAAAGGACTCCTACCTCGACCGCGTTACCGGCAAGCGAATGGAGGCGGTCACTACGGGGCAGATCTATTGGGGCGCGGTGCCATTTGTCGTCATCCAGGTCATCATGGTGCTGCTGGTGATCATGTTCCCGTCGATGGTGATGCATTATAAGGGCGTGGCTTCGACGATCGATCCGACCACGATCAAGATCGAGATACCCCAGGTCGAATTACCGCCGCTGGACTTTGGCCAGCCAAAGAACTGATGCCCGACGCTAGCGCGAAACCGTCGCTTTTCGAACGCCCTGATTCACACAGGACGATAGAATCGGAAGTGAGCGCAGACTGAACAACTGCACGCCCGCTGGATGTCATCCAGAAGTTTACGCGAACGATTGAAGGGACCAGGATTTTGCTAGGCGCACTCGTCGTGATTTTCGTGGTCGCATATGCGGCCATAGCGCTGGAACATCCGATCAAGGTCAATAAATCCGCATCGGCATTGATCGGCGCGGGACTGCTCTGGACCGTCTACGCCGTATCGAACGGCGATCCCGGTCTTGTCGAACGCCAGCTGAACGATTCAGTATCGTCCACCGCACAGATCATTTTCTTTCTGATCGGAGCCATGACCATCGTCGAGGTAATCGACGCGCATAATGGCTTCGAGGTCATCACATCGTTGATCCGCACCCGGAAGCAAGTGACCTTGATGTGGCTCGTCGGCTTCGTCACCTTCTTCCTGAGCGCGATGCTCGATAATCTGACGACAACGATCGTCATGATCGCGCTGATGAAGAAGCTGTTGGACAACCATGGCGATCGCCTGTTTTTCGCGGCCATGATCGTGATTGCGGCCAATGCCGGAGGAGCCTGGTCGGCGATCGGCGACGTGACGACGACAATGCTCTGGATTGGAGGTCAGATTACCCCGCTCGCGATCATGAAGGGAGTATTCCTGGCCTCGTTGATCAATCTCGTTGTTCCACTGCTTGTCGTGAGCGTTCAGCTGCGGGGCCGTGAGATCGTTGCGCCGCCTCAACTGCAGAGCGCCGGCTTCCAAACCAGCAAGTTCGAACGCAATCTTGTTTTCTTCCTGGGGTTGGGAATCCTCGTGATGGTACCCGTGTTCAAGACCATCACCCACTTGCCACCCTTCATGGGAATACTCTTTGGCCTCGGCATCCTCTGGATGGTCGGCGAATTGATTCACCGGGAAAAAGAGGATGAAGATCGAAAGCGCCTGACCCTGGTTCACGCGCTGACTCGGATTGATATGGGCTCGATCGTCTTTTTCATCGGCATCCTGCTCGCCGTGGCCACGCTGGAGCACGCTCACATTCTGGAGATGCTGGCCAAATGGCTGGACGCGACCGTCGGGCGTCAAGACGCGATCGTGGTCCTGCTTGGATTGCTGAGTGCGATCGTGGACAATGTTCCGCTGGTGGCGGCATCGATGGGCATGTACAGCCTCTCTCAATATCCGCCTGACAGCTTTCTTTGGGAATTCATTGCGTACTGCGCCGGTACCGGCGGATCGATCCTGATCATAGGTTCGGCGTCCGGCGTTGCCGCAATGGGTCTCGAAAAAATTCACTTCTTTTGGTACGTTAAGCGGATAAGCGGCTTGGCCTTGTTGGGCTATCTCGGCGGAGCTGCTGCCTATATCGTGCAGTACGGATTGCTTCACCCATGAAGGAAGCGATATTTTTCGGGGCTGTGCTCGCAATTACGTTGAACTGGATTGCCCGCGCAGCAGGGAAACCGGATAACTTCGTTCGTCGTTTCAGCCGCGGCAGGTTCATGCGTGACCTGAACGAGAGGATGAATTCCGGCGCAGAGGGGCCGAGCGGCGCGCCCCCGAGGTGAAATGAGCGACGAGTCCAGCATGCCGCTATGGATAAAGAGAAAAGCCCCGGAGCGAGCTCCGGGGCTTTGTGGTTGGCTATCGATCAGCTCTGCGAATGACGGGCCATGAAGCTGTCGTAACCGAGCTCGGCAACCTGGAACCATGAATAACCGGCGTTCGAGAACGTGGTCAGCGATTCCAGGGCTTTCTTGAAGTTGGGGTTCGTGGCGGCGACTTCGCTGTGCAACTCCTTCGCCGCCTTGAGGCAGGCATCCATGACTGGGGGCGGGAAAGCGTGGAGCTTGGCGCCGGCCGCAAGCAGCTTGCGCAGCGCCGGTGGATTGGCCTGATCGTATTTTGCCATCATCCAGTTGTTGGCGGCGTGCCCAGCCTGCTCCAGAACGGCTTGGTAGTATTTCGGGAGCGCATTCCATTTGTCGAGGTTGACGAAGGCCAGCAGCATCGGGCCGCCTTCCCACCAGCCGGGATAGTAGTAGTGCGGAGCCACCTTGACGAAGCCGAGTTTTTCGTCGTCGTAGGGCCCGACCCACTCGGCCGCATCGATGGTGCCCTTCTCCAGCGCCGGATAGATATCGCCGCCGGCGATCTGCTGCGGCACGGCCCCGAGCTTTTGCATCACTTTGCCCGAGAAGCCCCCGATGCGGAATTTAAGTCCCTTGAGGTCATCGACGGTCTTGATTTCCTTGCGGAACCAGCCACCCATCTGACAGCCGGTGTTGCCGGCAAGCAGCGAGGTGACGTTGTAGCTCTTGTAGAACTCGTTCAGCAGCTCCTTGCCGCCGCCCAGCATGTACCAGGCCTGGTTGATGCGCTGGTTCGGTCCGAACGGCACCGACGAACCGAACGTGAAGGTCGGATCCTTGCCGAAATAATAGTAGGAGGCGGTGTGACCGATCTCGACGGTGCCGTTTTGCACCGCGTCCAGTACCTGCAGGCCCGGGACGATCTCGCCGCCGGCGAACGGTTGAATCTGGAACTTGTTATCCGTGGCTTCGGCGACGAACTTGGTCATCATTTCGGCGCCGCCGTACAGCGTGTCGAGCGACTTCGGCCAGCTCGTCGGCATGCGCCACTTGATCTCCGGAAACGACTGCGCAATCGCCGGCGCTGCCATTGTCGCCGCGCCCGCGGCGCCTATGCCGGTGACCTTGAGAAAGTCTCTTCTCTTCATGGAATCCATCCCTGTTGATCGTGCGTGTCAGCCTTCGTGTCGAGGCTTGCCGCCAGCATGGAACATCCGGTTCCGGATTTCCATCCTGAACTGGGAGCATGCAACGAAAAGCCCGGCCTCCTCACGGAGACCGGGCTTCCCTATTCGACTTAAGGCGTAGATCAGCCGCGCGTGCGGGACCGGATCATGAAGGTATCGAAAGTGTATTCGGCCACCTGCCACCACAGATACTGGTCGGAACGGTAGGCCTGCATCGCGTCGATCGACTTCTTGAAGTCGGCGTTCTTGGCAGAGATCTCGCCCCACAACTCGTTGGTTGCCTTCAGGCAGGCTTCCAGCACTTCGTTGGTGAACGGACGCAGCTGCGTGCCGCCAGCCACCAGACGCTTGAGTGCGGTCGGGTTCTGCATGTCGTAGCGCGCAGCCATCCAGCTGTTGGCGTTCGCGGTCGCATTGGTCAGAACCGCCTGATAGCTCTTCGGCAGCGAATTCCACTTTTCCAGGTTGGCGAACGCGTGAACGGTCGGACCGCCTTCCCAGAAGCCCGGGTAATAGTAGTATTTCGCGACCTTGGCGAAGCCGAGCTTTTCGTCGTCATACGGACCGACCCACTCGGCCGCATCGATGGTGCCCTTTTCCAGCGCCGGGTAGATGTCGCCGCCGGCGAGCTGCTGCGGCACGACGCCGACCTTCTGCAGCACCTGTCCAGCGATGCCACCGATGCGCATCTTGAGGCCCGAAAGATCGGCTGTGGTCTTGATCTCCTTGCGGAACCAGCCGCCCATCTGGGTGCCGGTGTTGCCGCAGGGGAAACCGATCACGCCGAACTTCTTGAAGAACTCGTTGCCGAGCTCCATGCCGCCGCCCTGATACCACCACGAATTCTGCTGGCGCGCGTTCAGTCCGAACGGGACCGACGCGTAGATCGCAAACGTCGGATCCTTGCCGACGTAGTAATAGGAGACGGTGTGGCACATCTCGACGGTGCCGTTCGAGGTCGAGTCAAGCGCTTGCAAACCCGGCGCGAGTTCGCCAGCCGCGAACACCTGGATCTGGAACTTGTTGTCGGTCATTTCGGCGACGTATTTCGCCACCTGCTCGGCGCCGCCATAGATGGTGTCGAGCGACTTCGGGAAGCTCGACGTCATACGCCACTTGATCTCAGGCGAGGATTGCGCGATCGCCGGCGAGGCAACGGCTGTCGCGGCAGCACCGACCGCTGAAACCTTCAAAAAATCACGACGCTTCATTCAGGCATCTCCTTAAAACGGGGCGTTTCCCATATTCGTCAAGCGTCCTCCGGCGGGGCGAATCCACAACTTCCGGGGCGCTCTCGCGGGGGGCTTTAACACGGAAATTGGCCTGTCGAATACGCGACAAAGGCATGACTGCACTGATTAAACGAAAGTCGCATGCAGCCGGCCCCGGCGCGATTTCAGCAGCCTCAGGCCGCCGCGGTGGCGCCCTTGAGCTGCTCGCGGACCTGGGTGGCGATGGCGCGATAAATCGCCGCGTGCGGCCCGCCCGGTTCGCTGGCGACCACTGGATTACCGGCATCCGAAGAGGTCCGGATCGACATGTGCAGGGGTATTTCGCCCAGGAACGGCACACCCAGCCGCTCCGCTTCATGCCGCGCGCCGCCGTGACCGAAAATGTCCGACCGCGTGCCGCATTCCGGGCACTGGAAGTAGCTCATGTTCTCGACAATGCCGAGCACGGGCACGTTGACCTTCCTGAACATGGCCAGCCCCCGCCGCGCGTCAATCAGGGAAAGGTCCTGCGGGGTCGAGATGATCACCGCGCCCTTCAGCGGCACGTTCTGCGCCAGCGTCAGCTGCGCGTCGCCGGTACCCGGCGGCATGTCGACGACGAGAATATCGAGCGTGCCCCAGGCGACGTCGCGCAGCATCTGGGTGATCGCCGACATCACCATCGGCCCGCGCCAGATCATCGCGGTGTCTTCCTCGACCAGAAAACCGATCGACATGATCGAAAGGCCGAAACGCTTGATCGGGATCATCTTCCTGTTGTCGTCGAGGGCGGGCTTTTCGTGAATGCCGGTCAGCCGCGGCACCGAGGGGCCGTAAATGTCGGCATCGAGCAGGCCGACCCTCAAGCCGAGATCGCGCAGGCCCAGCGCGAGGTTGAGCGCGGTGGTCGATTTGCCGACCCCGCCCTTGCCCGACGCCACCGCGATCACGGCCGCGACGCCCGGGATTTCCGACTGCTTCGACATCGGCGACACCGGACTTTGCGGCGGCCTGTGTGCGGCGACCGGCTGCACGCCGGGCCTGGGTGCAGCAGCATGAGAATGCGGATGGGAATGCGGCGCTGGCTGAGATGCCGGCGCGGGCGACCCCGCCTTGCGCTCGGCCGTCAGCGCGATCATCGCGGTGGTGACGCCGGGGATCGCACGCACGGCGGCTTCCGCCTGCGCGCGCACGCTTTCCCAGGCGCGGGCTTCCGCGGCGTCGACATTGATCGAAAAGAACACCTTGCCGTCGCCGACCGTGATCGCCGACAGCACGTTGGCGTTGGTCAGGGGGACGCCGCGCGGCGACGCCACTTTGGCGAGGGATTCCAGAACCTGCTGCTGTGTAACGCTCACTCGCATCTCCCGGGCCGCTGATGTTCCGATTCAGAACCGGGCCCTATTGTCTTGTTTTGACTCAGTTTCCCGACGCTGATTTTCTGCGCGAACCGGGCTCGTCCCGGATCACGTCCGGGCCGGCCCCTCGCTCGAAAACGCGATGGCTTCAGATGCGACAGATAGGGCGTAACCGCCCAAAAGGCCACCTTTGGAAGGCTACTTCGGAAGGCAGGTTACCTGGCCCCGATGTCTTCCCGGGTCTCGGCAGGCGCCGTGACGCCGCCTTCCTTGGCGGCCTCGTAGTTCAACTCGATCATGACGCCGTTGGGGTCGTTGACAAAGATCTGCCAGAGATCGCCGCCCGGAACCTGCCGGGAGTCATATTCCATCTTCTTGGACTCCAGCCGCTTCTTCATGCCGTCAAACCCTGAGCTGGCAAAGGCGACGTGATGGACGACACCGGAATCCGGCTTCTGTGCCTCATCGGTTTTGGAAATATCGACCAGATGCACCACGGCCTTGCCTTCGCTGTACATCCAGGCACCCGGAAACGCGAAATTCGGCCGGGGCCCCTTTTCCAGCCCCATCACGTCCTCGTAAAACCGGACTGTATCGGCAAGATTCCGGGTCCGGATATTGAAATGGTCGAGCACGCCGACGCTGACGCCCATGTGATGTCACTCCCTTTTTTGTGAGGTTCTTAGACACCCCCAATCCTAGCACAAAACCGGGCTCTCCCGCCAAACGAAGCCGTTGCCCTTCAGGCCGCAGGGTTTATGGTGCGGCTCCCGCCGCCGGAGCCCCCCGGTCCGGCTCTCGTAAACGCAGCGAACACCGTCCGGCCCGTTCAATGTCCGGCCGAAACCCGCAAGAAAACCCCAAGGTAAGACAAGGTAGCACACATGGCTAAAGTCGCTTTTCTCGGTCTCGGCGTCATGGGTTTCCCGATGGCAGGACATCTGGTGAAAAAAGGCGGCCACGAGGTCACCGTGTACAACCGCACCGCGGCCAAGGCCAAGGAATGGGCGGACAAGTTCGGCGGCAAGACCGCGGCAACCCCGAAGGTCGCCGCCGAGGGCCAGGATTTCGTGATGTGCTGCGTCGGCAACGACAATGACCTGCGCGCCGTCACCATCGGCGCCGATGGCGCCTTCGCCGGCATGAAGAAGGGCGCGACCTTCGTTGACCACACCACCGCGTCGGCCGAAGTCGCCCGCGAGCTTGATGCTGCCGCCACGAAGGCCGGTTTCAAGTTCATCGACGCGCCGGTGTCGGGCGGACAGGCCGGCGCTGAGAACGGTGTGCTGACCGTGATGTGCGGCGGCAAGGAGGACGCCTATGCCGGCGCCGAGCCCGTGATCGCGGCCTATGCGCGGATGTGCAAGCTACTCGGACCGGCCGGAAGCGGCCAGCTGACCAAGATGGTCAACCAGATCTGCATCGCGGGCTTGGTTCAGGGCCTCTCCGAAGGCATTCACTTCGCCAAGAAATCCGGCCTCGACGTTGCCGCCGTGATCGAGACCATCTCGAAGGGCGCCGCACAGTCCTGGCAGATGGAGAACCGCTACAAGACCATGAACGACGGCAAGTTCGACTTCGGTTTTGCGGTCGAATGGATGCGCAAGGACCTCTCGATCTGCCTCAATGAAGCCCGCCGCAACGGCGCCAACCTGCCGGTGACGGCCTTGGTCGATCAGTTCTATTCGGAAGTCGAGAAGATGGGCGGCAAGCGCTGGGACACGTCGAGCCTGCTGGCAAGGCTGCAGCGCTGAGGCCTCAGCCGCCATCGTCATTGCGAGCGCAGCGGAAGCAATCCATCTCTCGACGAGCACAAGGGTGGATTGCTTCCGCCTTCGCTCGTTGAGCTACGGCGGACAAGTCGTCGCTTGCGCTCCCTTGCACAAACGCTTCGCGTTTGTTGCAAACAATGACGGCTGGAGAGTTTGCACGCCGCCTCTTCGTCGACCCCGCCCCAAACGTTAATTTAACCTCCCGTTAACGGGATTCTTTAGCCCTTTAAGGTAAGGGTTAATGATTTCACGCCACAGATAGACAATGCAAAAGCCCGCTCCATCAGCGGGCAGGATTTGTGTTGTTTGATGAGTAACCCCGCAGAAAAGCCCGAAGTCGTGCAGCTTCCGGCCGACCCGCCGATCGCCGCACCGGTCAACACCCGGCGTGCCGCGGCGCAGCGGGTGCGCGAGGCCCGCGATCGGTTAACGTCGACCTCGGGAACCCGCCCGGCTTTCGACACCGAGTTGCTTCGGCAATATGCCCAGACCCGGGTGTCGGCGTCCTACGTCGTGATGTTGCTGGTGGTTGCGACCGGCGTGCTGTTCGGACTCTGGATGCAGCCGCTATGGTCCGCGGCCTGGACCATCGGCATGCTCTGCATCCATGCCGCGATCATCCGCAACTGCGCAAAATTCCTCGCCGAAAAGCCTTCGCTCTCCGCCACCCGCAAATGGCGCACCCGCTTCGTGCTGCTCGACCTGCTCTACGGCCTGTGCTGGACCGCGATCCTGATCCACCCGGCCGGCCTCGACGTCGTCTCCAACACGCTGATGATGTTCCTGATGCTGCTGGTGATCGCGGTATCGAGCATGCTGGCCGCGAGCCTGCCGATCGCAGCACTGGCGGCGACGGCGCCGGTGACGGCGGCGATCGCGCTCGATTTCGTGTTGAGCGGCACCTGGGACAATTACGCGCTGGCGCTGCTCGCGATCGCCGCCGAAGGTTATTTCGCGCTGCTGGCGCACCGGCTGCATTCGACGACGCTGGCGACGCTGGAAGCGCGCGCCGAAAAGGACGCGCTGATCGGCGAGCTCGAACAGGCCAAGGCGATCTCCGACGAGGCGCGGCACCGCGCCGAATCCGCCAATGTCGCCAAATCGCGCTTTCTGGCGCAGATGAGCCACGAGCTGCGCACGCCGCTGAACGCGATCCTCGGATTCTCCGAGGTGATGAAGAGCGAAATCTTCGGTCCGCACACGGTGCCGGTCTACAAGGAATATTCCGCCGACATCCACAATTCCGGCGTCCATCTGCTCAACCTGATCAACGAAATTCTCGATCTGTCGCGCATCGAAGCCGGCCGCTACGAATTGAACGAGGAAGCGGTGTCGCTGGTGCATGTCGTCGCCGACTGCCATCATCTCTTGAAACTGCGCGCCACCAGCCGCGGCATCACCATCCACGAAGTGTTCGAGCAGGGCATGCCGAAGATCTGGGGCGACGAACGCGCCACGCGCCAGATCGTGCTCAACCTGCTGTCGAACTCGATCAAGTTCACCCCGCAAGGCGGCGAGATCTGGCTCAAGGTGGGCTGGACCGCTTCCGGCGGCCAGTATCTCAGCGTCAAGGATACCGGCTCCGGCATAGCCGAGGACGAGATCCCGATCGTGCTGGCCTCGTTCGGGCAAGGCTCCAACTCGATCAAGTCGGCCGAACAAGGCGCCGGCCTCGGCCTGCCGATCGCCAAAAGCCTGATCGACATGCACGGCGGTACCTTCACACTGAAATCGAAGCTGCGGATCGGCACCGAAGTGATCGTCACCTTCCCGCCCGAACGGGTGATGTCGGCGCTGGCGCCGATGGCCGAAGAGGCCCCGCCCCTGCAGCCGGAACACGCAACCACCGCGCCCGCCGACGACAAACGCCGGGCGCGCCATAAGCCGATCATGAGCGCAGGAACCGGACTGTAACGGGAGCTTGCGCCCGCGATCGAACCATTTCACACTTCCACGATGAGCAAAGAAACGCCGTGTATCGCAGTCTGCATGATGGATCCCAGAACCAAGCTCTGCTTCGGCTGCGGACGAACGCTTCCGGAGATCGCGCGCTGGCACAAGATGGAGCGCGTGGAGCGGCTGGCCGTGATGGAAGGGCTGGCGGGGCGCATGGCGGACGCCGGTCTCGCGCCGATGGCGCTGCAGCCCAAAGCCGATTAACCGACCGGGGAATCGGCCGGCTCATCGAGGGAGCCGTGCCGTGAGCCGCATCCTGCTCGTGCTGTCGATGCTGGCCGCCACCGCCGGCGCCGTCGTTGCTTATGGCGACCCCAACCAGCTCGCGCGCGCCGGCGAACAGGTCTCCCACATGCTGGGACGGAGCACCGTGAAGCCCGTGCCCGCGGTCGAGATTGCGCGCGGCCAGGCCGGCGAGTTCGCGCTCAACGTCAAGATCAACGGCGTCAAGGCGCCGATGGTGATCGACACCGGTGCTACCTCGGTGGTGCTGACCTGGGAAACCGCCAAGGCGATCGGACTGCCGCTGGATCTGCTCGAATACAATGTCGATGTCGAAACCGCCGGCGGCCACACCAAGGCGGCGCGGCTGACGCTGGATCGCCTTTCGGTCGGCCATCTCGTCGAGAAATCAATTCCGGCGCTGGTAGTGCCGCGCGGACAGATGAAGACCAACCTGCTCGGCATGAGCTTTCTCGACCGGCTGGAAAGCTGGGGTGTGCAGGCCGACCGGCTGAAGCTGCACGGCTATCCCGATGTCACCGGCAGCATCGACAAGGCAAGCAGCAACGGCTCAGGCCGCCATCGACGCAGCCGCCCCGCCGTCAACTAGCGCCATCGCATCTACAAGAACATTGGCGCCGGCCCCTGCCTTGACGCCGTTTTCGGCGAGGTGACGACGGAACGCGCGCGCACCGGGCACGCCGTGGAAAGCGCCGACGAAATGCCGCGTCATCGAATGCAGCCGCGCGCCCTGCGCGAGTTGCTGCTCGATATAGGGCAGCATCGCCGTGAAGACGTCCTTCATGGTCGCATGCGGCGCCGCCTCGCCGAACAATTCGCGATCGATGCTGAGCAGCCGCCACGGCTCCTGATAGGCCGCGCGCCCCAGCATCACGCCATCGACATGTGCGAGATGCTCTTTGGCTTCCGCGATGCTGGCAATGCCGCCATTGATGATCACAGGCACATCCGGCAGCGCCGCCTTCAACCGGTACACCCGGTCGTAACACAGCGGCGGGATGTCGCGGTTTTCCTTCGGCGACAATCCGTTGAGCCAGGCCTTGCGGGCATGCACGATCAGCGCGTCCGAGCCTGCCGCGATCACGCCCCGCGCCAGCACGTCGAGCGCAACCTCCGGATCCTGGTCGTCGATGCCGATCCGGCATTTGACGGTGACGGGAATTTTCACCGCCTGCTTCATCGCGGCAACGCCTTCGGCGACCAGCTCGGGCTCTGCCATCAGGCAGGCGCCGAACCGGCCGTCCTTCACCCGGTCGGATGGACAGCCGACATTGAGATTGATTTCGTCGTAGCCGAAATCCTCGCCGATGACAGCCGCGGTCGCGAGCGCACGCGCGTCGGAACCCCCGAGCTGCAGCGCCACGGGATGCTCGCTTGGATCGAAGCCCAGCAGCCGCTGGCGGTCGCCATGAATAATGGCGCCGGTCGTCAGCATCTCCGTATAAAGCCGCGCCCGTCGCGTCATCAGACGATGGAAGACGCGGCAATGCCGGTCCGTCCAATCCATCATCGGGGCGACGGAAAACACAAAGTCACTGATTCTGCTAGTTTTATCACTAATATCAGTCACTTCTTGCGCTTCCGTGCTGTACTCATTGATACTCATTTCCGCTGATTTCCGCCTGTTTTCTTGCCCCGAGTACAGCAATGCTGTACTAAAGAGGCTCATGCTGTACCACGAATGACGGGGTGGCGGAATGGGTTCAATCATTCCTCGCAAGCGCAAGGACGGTTCCACTGGGTATCACGCGCAGGTCACGATTAAGCGCAGCGGCAAGATCGTACGTCGAGAGACGAGGACATTCGATCGCCGACAGGCCGCTTCCGCGTGGTTGGAAAAGCGCGAGACCGAATTGGCAAAGCCAGGCGCGGTCGAGCGCCAAAATGTACCGGACCCGAAACTCTCTGCCGTAATCGACCGCTACATTGAGGAATCTATCAAGGCGATCGGCCGCACCAAAGCTCAGGTACTCGCAACCATCAAGAACTTTGACGTTGCGGACCTCAAGTGCAGCGAGGTCAGCAGCGAGAAACT
>JAIEPP010000640.1 GCA_019748335.1 Xanthobacteraceae bacterium | reverse complement strand
ATCAAGACAGAAATTGGGACGGGGAAGTAAATGCTTCGTACAACTTTGGCTTCCTCGCGCGGTTTGCGAGTTTGCGTTCTTGGACTGGCCACCTTCACCGCGGCGATTCTGATTACGAGCGACAGCGCAGAGGCGCGCCGCTACCGGCATCGCCACACTGCCCGCCATCACACCACCCACGTCGCGCGCGAGAGCTACAGCCCGCAATTTTCGTCGATCATCGTCGACGGCAATTCCGGTGCGGTGCTGACCTCGAACAATCCCGACGGCAGCCGCCATCCGGCATCGCTGACCAAGATCATGACGCTTTATCTGCTGTTCGAGCGTCTCGAAGCCAACAAGATGAAGCTCGACACCGAGATGGACGTCTCCGAGCACGCCTCCGAACAGGCGCCGACCAAGCTCGGCCTGCGCCCCGGCCAGACCATCAAGGTCGAAGACGCCATCAAAGGCCTCGTCACGCGCTCCGCCAACGACGCGGCCGTCGTGATCGCGGAAGCCATTGGCGGCGATGAAGACGACTTCGCCAAGATGATGACGCGCAAGGCGCGCGCACTCGGCATGACCAAGACGATCTATCGCAACGCCTCGGGCCTGCCCAACGACGAACAGGTGACCACCGCGCGCGACCAGGCCACGCTTGGCCGAGCGATCCAGGATCGGTTCCCGCGCTACTACCGTTATTTCTCGACCTCGGTATTCAACTATCACGGCCAGTCCATCCGCAACCACAATCGCCTGCTCGGCGAAGTCGAAGGCGTCGACGGCATCAAGACCGGTTACACCCGCGCCTCCGGCTTCAACCTCGTGACCTCGATGCGCCGCGGCAACCGCCATCTGGTGGGCGTGGTGCTAGGCGGCCGCAGCGGCGGTTCGCGCGACGCCATCATGCGCAACCTGCTCGCTGAAAACCTCGAAAAGGGCGCCACCAAGCGTACCGTCGCCGCGATCACCGAGCGCAATTCCGGCGACGCCAACACGGAGGTCGCCGAAGCCGAAACCGCTTCGCGGCCGACCGAGATGGTTCAGGTCAACGGCGCGATCTCAACCGCTGAACCGGCCCAGGCCGCATTGCGCCCGGTGGCTTCGCCAAAGCCGTCGCTGATGGCGGCGGCCGCCGCAGCACTGCCCCCGCCACCGGCCAGGTTCGAGCCGCAGGCCAAGCCCGAACCCGCTCCGTTCACCAGCGGCGTAATCCAGACCCAGCAGATCGGCGCGATCCCCGGCTCCGCCGAGCCGATGAAGCCGGTCAAGGTCAAGACCGTCCAGGTCAAGGCCGGGCCGATGAAACTGGCTTCCGCCGGCCCGTCGCAGCCGACGCCGATCACCAACGCCATTCCGGCACGCTCCGAGGTCGCTGAAACCTCCAGCGCCATGGTGGCGAAGGCGGCGGAGACCACCAACAAGGCCGAGACCGCCCGGATCGAGATGCCACCGCAGCCTGCCAATCACGGCACCGGACAAGGCGTACTTGGCGTCCTGCCGGCCTCCAGCCTCGCCTCCACGTCCTCGCAGCCTGCTGCTTCGAAGGCCAGTTCTTCGCAGGCGATGGCCTACGCCGATCCGGCGCCCCGCGCGGTGCAGGAGAACGGCGCGATCAAGCCGGCCGCTCCGGCGACAACCCACACCGGCTGGATCATCCAGGTCGGCGCGCTGGAAAGCGAAGGCGAAGCCAAGCAGCGCATCGACCTCGCCCGCAGCAAGGCCTCGAGCCTGCTGAGCAAGGCCGACCCCTTCACCGAACCTGTCGTCGCCAAGGACAACCGCACCCTGTTCCGCGCCCGCTTCGCCGGCCTCGAGCGCGATCAGGCCGAAGCGATCTGCAAGACGCTGAAGCGCGCCGACATCTCCTGCATCACCGTTCGCAACTGATCCGTTCCGTCTTCTGAATTCCAAAGCCGGCGCCGCAAGCGCCGGCTTTGTTGTTTCCGTAGGGCTTTCGGGCGAAGTGGATCCCGGTTCGCGTAAAGAAAGCCCGTCAATCAAAAATATCAGGAGTTTCGGTTCTGCGAACCGAAACTCCTGCGACACGGACGCCCGACCAATCGATCGCGGCAATTCGGCTCCGCGAAAACTTCTCGTCAAGACTTTAGGGTTAAGTTTTGGGGAACAAGCGATCGACCATGCCGGGCAACGGCGGGCGATATGGGGCGTCAGTCAGAGAAGATCGGAAGCAACTCGCGGTCAGTAGCGTTGGTAGCGTGAGCCGGAGTTAGCTGAGATGCGTGCGAAGCAGAGTATCCTTAGCCTCGTTTACACGGGCGGCGAGGTACGTCGAGCCCCCCTGGTCGGGATGCAGTTTCTTCATCAGGGCGCGATGCGCCCGGCCGATGTCGTCACGCCCCGCCCCCGGCTGCAGGCCAAGGATCTGGTAAGCCTCCTCGTCCGTCATTTTGCCACTCGACGCCGCGCGGCGCTGCCCCCCTGCCGCGTCGCCCTGCGCGTTCTGACGCCAGGCGGGAAACCGGCGGTCCAGATAGCTTTCAAGTAACGCGACGCTCTCGGCATCGAAGCCGGGGATCATCGCCAACAGGCCGGCCAGGTCGAACTCGTCGAGCGAGCGGCCGGCATCCGGCCCGTCCACGATCCGGCCCGACAGTTCGCCGCTGTCGTGATCGAGGCTCATGTCGAGAAACGGCGAGCGCACCCGCGAGGCCTGCCCCGACGAGCGCTTCGCTCCGCCGCCGAACATCCCGCCGATATTGCTGAAGCCGCCGGGACCGAACGGCGACCAGCCGAGCAGGCCGGCGCCGAAAATGCCGAGCGGGATCGCCACCGCGAGTTCACCCCTCAAGCCGGTAAAGGCCGCGACCGCCAGCGCCACGACGCCGCCCACGATCTTGACGGTGCGAGCGAGCACGGCTGGGTTGGCCGCACGAAACATCTGCAGCAGCGAGTAAAGAACGACAACGGCGACGACGCCGGCAATCAGGGTTGGCATTGGCCCAATATAGTCGCATTGGCGGCAAATGCATAACGGCCCGCCGTTCAACGCAGCGTGTCACCGCAAGACCGCCCTTGGCGACAGGTAGACGGATTTATAGCCTCCGTCCGGCTGCCCCGCGGAACGCCCTGTACAGGACAAGCGCGAAGGCCTGACGAATAGCTGACGTCTCACACCGACCAACCCCCGGAAAATATCATGGATCGCCGCAAATTCACCCTGTCGCTGGCAGGAAGCTTCCTGCCTCCCCCGCTCCTGTCGTTTGCTTACGCCGCAACCGATTACCCGAACAAGAACGCCAAGATCATCTGCCCGTTCGCACCCGGCGGCTCCGGCGATATTTCCTCGCGGCTGTTCGCCGAACATTTCAAGACCGCAACCGGACAGACGCTGGTGGTCGAAAATCGCGCCGGCGCCTCCGGCGGCATCGGCGCCGCGGCGGTGAAGAACTCCAGCCCCGACGGCTATACGCTGATGCTGTCGACGCAGTCGATCCTCATCGCCAATGAGCTGTTCTACAAAACCCTTCCCTATGATCCCCGGGACTTTGTCACCGTCGGCCTGCTGGGCGCGACCTGCATGTTCATGCTCGTGAATCCGTCCGCGCCCTACAAGTCGGTCGGCGAGTTCATCGCCCATGCCAAGGCCAGCCCGGAGAAATTGACGGCGGCTTATTACAACACGTCATCCCGCATCGGCGCTGCGATGTTCGCGTCGCGCGCGGGCATCCAGTTCAACGAAATTCCCTACAAGGACGTCGGACAGGCGGCGGTCGACCTCATCGCCGGACGGTTGTCCGTCACTTTCCTCGACACCGTTGCCGCCGCTCAGCATGTGCAAAGCCGCAGCCTCAAGCCGCTGGCCGTCACCAGCGAAAGACGTCTCGATATCTATCCGGATGTGCCCGCGCTGTCAGAGACATTCCCTGGCACCGAAGTCCTCGCCTTCCTGAGTGTCAGCGTGCCGAAGGCAGTGCCGCGGGATATCCAGGAAAAGCTCAACGATCTGGTCAATGGAACGACCCGTGATCCGGCGATATTGCCGCGGCTCGAGCCGCTCGGATTGATCCTGAGGCAATTGGACCTTGCAGGCGTGGACGCGTTCGTCGCCGAAGAGCGCAAGCGCTGGACCGAATATGTCGCGATCGCAAAGATCGAGAAGGAATGACCGTTTCGTCCATCCTCGGACATAGCGTCGCCGCTGGACTGCGATACGCTTACTTCATCTGGCTGATCAGCTTCGCCGCGCCGCTGGCGGTCTTCGACAGCGCCAGCAGCGCCGCCCTCCCGCCCGCGGCATAGGCCGCCACGGCGCGCAACAATTCACGCAACTGCGCCGCGGCACCGGGATCGAACCGGCACCAGGCGCCGCCGGTCAGCCGCGCGATTTCCCGGAACGCCTGTTCGGCGACGGGATCGTGGCCTTCCTGAAACATGAACACCGGCACCTTGAGCAGACCGAGTTCGCCGGCCCGGGCGCAGAGGTCGTCGACGTTCTCTTCCATGGCATCGCCGACGAACACCACCGCACGCACGGCGGATGCGACCGCCTCACGCCGCGCCTCCGACAGCACCTTGCCGATCTGGGTATTGCCGCCCTGGCAATCGATCTTGCCCATCAGCTTCGCCAGCTGCGCCGAGTCGGAAATCCAGCCCGTGGCGCGGCACTCGTTGAGGCCACGGTAATAAACCAGGCGGATGTCGAGGCTGCCGAGCGCGGCCGCTTCGCGGAACATGTCGGCCTGCAGCGCGCAGGCCATGTCCCAGGTCGGTTGCCGGCTCATGGTGGCATCCAGCGCAAACACCAGCCGCCCCCTGGCGCCGGCGCTGTGCGGCGACATCGCCCGCGCCTTGGCGACAAAGGCGGCGATATCCTCAGCCGCCGACGGCCTTGCCTCCGGCAACGGATTTGATCGGCGCGCGTCCGCAGCTTTCGCCGACGCGACGTCGCCTGCCGATTTCGGTTTGATGGGTTCGCCGGCCATGGACTCTCGCTATCCGCACTCCGCCCTTATGTGGGACGGCGCCAGACAGCGGTCAATGTACCAGATATCGATCCAGCGGGGAGCAGCCGAAACCTGGTTGGCGCAAGCCCTAGTTGGCAACCGGCTTGTTGGCCGGCGCCGGATTGCTCGCCAGCGGAACCGGTCCGGGGCTCGTGGTGAGGATATCCGGGACCTTGGTCGTTACCGGCTTCAGCGCGCTGCTGTCGGTATCTTCCAGGAATTTGTCGAGCATGGTCTGGATCGACGATTTCGCGGCGTCCGGTCCGGTGTCGCGCATGTCGTTGTGCTGGAAGCCGGTGTTGACGACGGTGATGCCGGCCTTCTCGCACTCGTCAGCGTCGGGCACGACGCCGGGGTCCGGCTTGAACTGGGTGTCGTGCGAACGGAACGACAGGATCTTGAACTTGCCCTCGGTCAGGAACGGCACGCGCAGATTATCCAGCGTCACCACCTTCTTGATCTCGTCGGGATACTGCTTGGCGAAATACATCGTGATGTCGCCGCCCATCGAATGTCCGACCATGGTCACACGGTTGTAGTCGGCGTTGGGCTGGATCTGTTTCATTTGCGAGATCGCGAAATGGATGTTGGCGACGCCGCGCTGGATCTGCGGCAGGCGGCCGACATAGATCTCGCCGACTTTGGTCACCATCGGCGGGTCGGTCGGCAGGTCATGCTGCGGGCTGATGACGAGATAACCGCGCGCCGCGAAGACGTTGGCGAGGAACGAATACTCGGTGTGCTTGACGGTGTTGCCGTGGTTGAGGATCGCCACCGGCAACTTGATCATGCCGGCATCGGCCTGCATTTCCTTGTCCCAGCGAACCGCGATATCGACCGCGACCAGCCGGTTGTCCCGCGCCGGGTCATGGAACGAAATCGTTTCGTGCCGAATGGCCCACTTGCTCGCGGTAAAATACGCGACCGTGAGCAGCACGGAGAGTGAAAGCAGAACGGTAATTCCACGTTTCATATTCGTCCTCGGCGCCCCACCAAAAGGGCCACTTCAACCTTTGAGACTCTGCGGTCTGTTGGAGATGATATATGTCACGGCCGCGTGACATAAAGTCCAAATGTTGTGAATTGACCGCCTGATCGTTGTGCGATGCACCTATCCATTGTGCATCTGCTCAGTCCGGGCGAACCCAACCCGGCCCTTCCCTACGACGGCCCAAACCAATGCCGGGTTCGGCCCTTCGATAAAACTCTAATGAAAACGAGTTTCCGGCCGGCTTGTTCCACCAGTGTTCGCGATCCGTTTCCGGGCTCCCCGTAGAAACACGGAGCTTCTTCAGACCGGCGTGTAGATCACCAGTTTCAGCGCCGGATCGTCGTTGGCCTGGAAGCTGACATATTCCAGCTTGATCCGCCCCTTTTTGGGATGGCTGATGGATTTATGGCCGGCTGCGACACCGCTGACATCATGCGCCTCCCACCAGCCTGCGAATTCCGGACAGCCGGCCCGCAGCCGCTCCAGCAGCTCGCGAAAGGCCGGATCGCCGGCCCAGAGGTCATGGGTGGCCCGGAACTGGGCGACCATGCGCCTCGCCACGTCAGCCCATGACGCGCCGAACAGCCGCCGTGACGCGCGGTTGGTCAGCACCGTCACCAGACTGTTGCGATCGGCATCGGCAATCAGGCTGAAGCCGAAGATTTCGTCGGCCGCCTCGTTCCATGCCAGCACGTCCCAGCGCCGGCCGGTGATGTAGGCCGGCAGGTTCAGCCGCTCGACGGTGCGCCGGACCGCCGGTGGAACGGTCTCGCGAACAAAGGCGCGCCGGTCGGTATTTTCGGTCAATTCCTTCAGATGCCGGTGCTCGGCCCTGGAGAGCCGCAGTGCCCGCGCCAGCGCGTCGACGGTCGCGGCGGAGGGACTGACGGACCGCCCCTGCTCGAGCCGGATGTACCAGTCGACGCCGATGCCGGCGAGATCCGCCACCTCCTCCCGCCGCAGCCCCGGCGTCCGCCGCCGTCGCCCGTCCGGCAGGCCGACCGCCTTCGGCGTCAGCCTGTCCCGCCGCGACCGCAGGAAGTCGCCAAGTTCTCCCTGCCTGGAAAGTTCGCCTTGCCTGGAATTCGTCGTCATCACGTCCGTCATGGGGACCTCGGCGGGAGGGCTTTATGATCCTAGGATAATACCAGGTCTTGTTGGCCCGGTGAAGCCTGCGAGAATGCGGCCTCTGTCAAAGAAGGAACACGCCATGAAAGCCGCCGTCCTGAAATCGCTCGGGTCACCGCTGGTGATCGAAACCATGCCCGACCCGGTCATCGGCACCGGCGAAGTGATCGTCGACGTCGCAGCGAGCGCGGTGCTGGCTTACGCCAACGAAGTTCTCAGCGGCGCCAGGAACTACCTGCTGGAACTGCCCATCGTGTTCGGCGCCGGCTGTGTCGGCCGCGTCCGCGCCACCGGCCCCGACGCGACGCGGCTTCGTCCCGGCGACTGGGTCTTTTGCGATCCGACCGTGCGCTCGCGCGACAATGCGCTGGCACCTGATATCGCGTTGCAGGGCCTGACCGGCGGCAGCGAAGGCGGGCTCAAGCTGCAAAAATACTTCCACGATGGTTCCTGGGCCGAACAAATGCGGCTGCCGACGGAGAATGCGATTCCGATCGGCGCCATCGACGCCAAGGACGCCGGCCGCTGGTGCGCGCTCGGCAAGTTTCTGGTGCCCTATGGCGGCTTCCTCGCCGCCAGGCTACAGCCCGGCGAAACCGTACTCGTCAACGGCGCCACCGGAAGTTTCGGCTCGGGGGCCGTTGCCACAGCCCTCGGAATGGGCGCGCAATGTGTCATCGCCACCGGCCGGAACGAGAAGGCGCTCGGCGATCTCGCGCAGCGGTTCGGCGCCCGCGTTCGAACCGTCAAAATGCTGGGCCACGAGGCCGACGATCGCGCAAGGATCGTTCAGGCCGCTCCGGGCCCGATCGACTGCGTGCTCGACATCCTGCCGCCCGCGGCCTCTGCCGTGCAGGTGCGGACCGCGGTCCTGGCGGTGCGCCCCTACGGGCGCGTGGTGCTGATGGGCGGCGTCGGCATGCAGGGCGGCGCCGGTCTCGAACTGCCCTACCCCTGGATGATGCGAAACTGCATCACACTGCATGGGCAGTGGATGTATCCGCGGCATGCGACGATCCTGATGGCGGCCCTGATCCGCTCAGGCCAGGTGACGCTGGATCATTTCGACATCACTGCGTTCGATCTCGACCACGCCAACGAGGCGGTGGCGCATGCCGGTGCCAACAGCGGTCCGTTCAAGATGACGGTAATTGAACCCTGAGAATTAGGCGCTGATGATGTCGTGGACTTCGAGCGGCTTGTCGATCTGGGTGAACCATTCGGCGCGGTTGGCGGCGCGGCGGCGGCCGCGCTCGTCGAGCGGCAGCTTCAGCTGGCGCAACAGGCTCGTGACTTCCTCACGCGCCGTGACATGGCCGAGGCTCGGCCGGGTGCCGAGCGTGGTCTCGTCGATGTCGTCGAGCGCCGTCAGCCCGCGCGGAAAGAATTCGCGGTAGACCACCCGTTCAGCGAAGCCGTCGATCGAACGGAACCCGAGCCGCAGCGAGAGGTCCTTCAGACTGTCGGCCACGAGCTGCTTGTTGCGTGAACCGATCATCGACAGGCGGTTGCGCACCACGATCCAGTCGGTGGAGGCGCCGTCGAGCTGGCGGCGCTTGCGCCGGGTATCGCGCACCATCTCGGCATAGTGGCTCTCGCCGGTCACGGAATAGGTGGCGGGATCGACGGTACCGAGCACGTCGAAATCGAGAAAACTGTCGTTGATCGGCGTCACCAGCGTGTCGGCCATCGAATGCGCCAGCCGCATCAGGTAGGAGTCGGAACCCGGGGTATCGATGACGATGAAATCGAAGGCGCGCTCGACCGTGCTGACCGCTTCCATGAATTGCTGGAACTCGGAATTTTCATTGTCGGCGATCTGCATCGTCTCGCCGAGCTTGATGCAATAATGCACGGGAATCTCGAGATCGAGGCCGGTGCGGCGCGCCCAGGCGCTGCGGTTGCCGATGTAACGGGTGAAACTCTGCTGGCGGCAGTCGAGATCGATGGTGGCAACGCGCTGTCCGGCCTTCATCAAGGCGACCGCGATATGCAGGGCGGTGGTGGATTTTCCCGAACCACCCTTCTCGTTGCCCAGCACCACGACATGTGCCGAACCGGATTGACCCTGACTCGCCTGCACCAACATGACTCAACCCCCGCTAATTTATCTTCAAATCACGCGGCGCTGCGGTCAAGCGAAATGCGCGGTAACCGTTTTAATTCGCACGCGGGTTCCCTTAATCATGAATCGCAAAGGATGTGGTGATGCTTTCGGTCGCGACCGGCGGTGTTGGCACACCCGCCGTCGGGCACGCGTCAAGCGGTCTCAGTCCAGCCATCACCACGCGGTGCGCGAGTTACCTTGGCGGCCATCGCCTTGCCTTATATGGTCCGCCTGCCCGCCGCGCGGCGCTGGGGTTCAGGTCTTTATCCATGAAGGCCCTCGCCCCACCGCAACGCCAACAACGTTCCAAAGAACACTGCAAAGAGATGTAGCCCAGATGTCGCGAAGTCCCATGGTCGTCCGCACCGTTCCCGCCTTGCGCCGCGCCCTCGACGGCCTGCGCGCCAGAAAGGCCGCGATCGCATTGGTGCCAACCATGGGAGCGCTCCATGACGGCCATGTGTCGCTGGTGCGGCTCGCCAAACGCCGTGCCCAGAAAGTCGTGGTCTCGATCTTCGTCAACCCGACCCAGTTCGCTCCGACGGAGGATTTCGGCTCCTACCCGCGCACCTGGAAGGCGGATGTCGCGAAACTCGCCGCCGAGAAGGTCGACCTGATCTGGAACCCGGACGTCAAGGCGATGTACCCGGACGGCTTCGCGACGCGGATCGTGCCCGAGGGGCCGGCCATTGCCGGCCTCGAGGATCGGTTCCGGCCGCATTTCTTCGGCGGCGTCGCCACCGTGGTCGGCAAGCTGTTCACCCAATGCCGGCCGGACGTCGCGATCTTCGGCGAAAAGGATTTTCAGCAGTTGCGGGTCGTAAGCCAGATGGCCGGGGATCTCGACCTCGGCGTCCGGGTGGTCGGCGCGCGCACGGTGCGGGAACGCGACGGGCTGGCGATGTCGTCGCGCAACGTCTACCTCTCCGCCGAAGAACGGCAGACCGCGACGGTGCTCTACCGCGCCATGAAGGAAACCGCGAAACGGCTCAAGGCCGGCGGCGACTTCGAGGCGGCCATGGCCGCCGGCCGGGAACTGATCACCGATGCCGGCTTTGTGCTGGATTATTTCGAGGCCCGGCAGGCCGAGACGCTGGCACCGATCGCCTCGATGAAAGATGGGCCGGTTCGGATCCTGGTCGCGGCAAAACTCGGCAAGACCCGGCTGATCGACAATATCGGCGTCTAAAGCATTTTCGAGCGAAGTGGGCACCGGTTCGCGTGAAGAAAACGCGTCAAAATAAGAAGCTGGAGCCCGGCTTCGGGCTCCAGGCCGGACTGCGCGTCACCCTTGAGAAATACAACTTCCGGGCTAAAGATCGACGCGAACGATGATCCGGGAAATGCCAGCATGGGCGCACGATCCATCCGTACCGCCGTCTTCGGTGGACTGTTTGCCATTCTCGCCGCCACTGCGGCGCAGGCGCAGGACCCCAACCGGCCGGCGGTCGGCGGCATCGGTTCGCCGACCGACGCGATGATCTTTTATGTCGCGCATGGTGCCGACGGCGCCTGCGGGCCGGGTTGCTCGGACTGGATCGCCGCCGAAGGCACCGTTCAGTGGGATACCCACAAGCGGCTGATCGCGATCCTCGACCGCCAGGCCGGGCGCAAGTTGCCGGTGGTCATTCACAGCTGGGGCGCGGCCAATCTCAATGTCGCCTACAGCCTCGGCCGGATTCTCCGCTCCCGGGGTTTTGATACCACGGCGGGCTCGACCGAGGCCGAAGCCTGCCAGGGAACAAACGAGGCGGATTGCTTTGCGTTAAAGCGCCCGGGTGGGCCGCTCGATGCCAAACTAAAGACGGTGGACGTCGCCTGTGACCTCGCCTGCGTGCTGACACTGGCCGGCGGCGTCCATCGCAGCCTGCCGGCCGGCACCAAGGTAATCCTGAGCGGCATGGAAATTCGCAACCGGCTGGCGCCCAATGTCAGCGAGGAACGCCGAGAGGGCCTGACCGCGCGATTTGGCGAACTCTATCGACTGTACCTGCGTGACATGGGCGTCGACACCGAACTGCTCGACATTGTCGAACGCAATTCGGAAGCCCATCGCCAGACCGAACTGCCGGCCTCCGAATGGCTGCGGCTGCGGATCGTCACTTCGGCGGCGCTATAGCCCGCAGGCCAAGTTACAGCAATCCGAGGTCGCGCAATTCGCGCCGCATCGGCTCCGGCATCGCGGCGACGCTGGCGGCGGAGGATTTGGTAAGATCGGCCGGAATGGCATCCTCGGTCAGGTAGCGCCAGCCCTGGAACGGGCGCATCGGCCGCGGCGAGACCGCAATGACCTTGGGCTGCATCACCAGGCGACAGCGTCCGATGCCGTCCTTGTCGCGGAACGGCTCGATCGCGATGATCTTTTCCCGTGCGGCGATTTCGCCCTTGATGACCCAATAGAGCGAGCCGCCGGCCAGTAATTCCGCGTCGCGCTTCGGCGTCATCCGCGTGACGTGAATATGGCGAAGCGGCAGACCCTTCTTCTTGGCCGTGGCCATGCGTTCGGCCACCCAGCCCTTGAGTTCCTTGACCGACTCGCAACCGACCGCAAGCTTGATGAGATGAAGTGCCATTACTCTGATGGTTTAGCGGTCGACGTTAACTTTGCAAACGATCATTCACTCGCTGCTGCCGGCTCGGGTGCCTGTGCTGCCGGCGCGATCTGGACCGGCGCCGCGGCGGGCGCTCGCTTCGGCGCCGCCGGCTTTTTAGCAGCCGCAGGTGCCGCCACCGACGCCGCGCGTGGCGCCGGTGCCGCGCCAGCCGCTGGCGGCGGCTTCGGCGCAGCCGCGCCGAGTGGCGGCTCCGCCGTCATGATGCTGATCGGCGGGGTGGACGCCGCGGTTGGAAACTCGGCGTTGGTGGGCTTGCCGGTAGGCATCGACGTCGGCAACGACGCCACCAGCCCTGCCGCCGCCCCGGCCTGCGCCGGCATTGGCGAATTCCAGGACGACGCGTAGCGCGTGATCATGTTTTCATAGACGCGGTCGTCCATGTTGGACGCGACCTGACGACGGTCGGCCAGCATGCGGAACGCAGGACACGCCTGCGGCGTGCAGTGGTCCCGCGCCATCAGCACGTAGGCCATCAGTCCGTAACGGTCGCGCTCGACCGCGCGACGCAGCGCCAGAAATTCGGAACTTGGGCTCTTGCCGCCGACGACCGCTTCGCCGGCCCCGGTCAATTGCGTGATCAGCGATGCCGCATAGGCGACCGCAGCCGCCGACGATTCCGCGGAACCGAACAGCGTCTTCTCACAGGCGTTCAGCACGGCGTCGCCGGCGAGGTCGTCGATGCAGGACAGTTGCGGCAACGACGCGCGAACCGGCTGCACGCTGCGCGAGCCAGCGGACTCGACCTGATCGCCCGGCCCGAAGCCGCGGATGGTCGCGGCCACCGCCACAGCGATCGCCAGCAGCGTGATGACCGTCAGCGCGCCGTTGGCGACGGATTTCTCCGCCCGCAACAACGTGATCAGAACGATGATGCCGAAAAATCCCGCCGCGGCCAGCGTCAGCCACATCGGAAAGGTCGGCGAACGCCAGATTTGATCCAGCGAAGAAGCCCAAGCCCAATTCATAAGAGAGCCCAGTTCATGCGCGGTGTCCCTCAACGCAGCATAAAACACGATTCCCGTAGGCGTGCGCCATTCAACCTTCGGGAGAATGGCGCTGCGAACGGGGCCATTTGACAGTAGTCGAAACGGAACTCCCGTCGACCGGCTTGACGCCCGACAGCTTCAGGAAACCGCGAGCTGGCTTTCCTTGGCGACCCGTTCGAACGTCTCGGCCGAACTTTTAATGCGGTACTGACAGTCGTCGCCATCGGTCGGCAACAGCCGGATCACCTCGTAGGTGCCGGTGGCGGCCGGACGGGCAACATTGCTGGCAGTAAAATAGACAGCCTCTCCAACGGAGTACTTATGCTTCAACGCCCTCTCCATCACGCAAGAACGCCGGCCGCGCTCACGGTCCCGCTAGCTTTCGGCCGACTTGAGAACCCTGTGGCAACTTAGCACGGCGCAGGCCGAAAAAGCCAGCAACATCAATGCCTAGGGAACCAACAAATTATCCTGTATTTTCAGCAAGATAATTACCAATTGCTGGGGTCCGCGGGAATCCGCATGGCGGCCATTCGAACCGCGTTTCCAGCGTTCAGGCGGTGTGCGGCAGCCTGCCGTTCGGGCTGGCGTGGTCGATGGCGGTCGGGAGCTGCTGCGCCAGCACCTGGGCGAGTTGATCGACCGGAATACCGAAGCGCGCCGCAAGCTGCTTGACCGTGTCGCTGCCGAGCACCTGCTGCAACTGCTGCGCCGTAATCGGCAGGTTCTGGCCGGTGCCGATCCAGGATTTGACCTGATCGCCAAGGCCCGCTTGCTCCAGCTTGGCGACGATCGCCGACAACCCGCCGCCCTGCCCGCCATTGCCGAGCACCTCGCTCAGCACCACAGGGATCACGGCGGATTCAAGCTGACCGAGCACGCCCTTGAACACGCCCGAATTTTTCAGTGAATCGAGAATTCCCATGGTCGCGTCCTTTCGCTCGGTGGCAAAATCGCCCGATGGCAAACGTCACTCGGGCAAACGCCGCCCGGCGGATTGAGACGGCCTCCCGGCCGGTCCGTCAAGCCGCGATCCGTCCCGGCCCGGTCACAAATCCCAGCGACCGTCCTCGGCTCACACCGTCTCGAACCGTTCGATCCGAAGCGTTTCGGCAAGGCCCTCTCGGGTCCATTGCTGGAATGCCGGCAGCGACATCATCGCCTCGAAGTAATGCCGCGCGTCACCCTTCACCTCGATGGCATAGCTGCGAAACCGGTGGACGACCGGCGCGAACATCGCGTCCGCGCCGCCGAAGGCGCCGAACAGAAATGGCCCCTCTTTGCCGTAACGCCCATAGCAATCGGCCCAGATTTCCTGAACCCGCGCCACATTGGCCCGCGCGTCGTCCGACAGCGCGACCGCGCCGACCGGACGGTGCAGGTTCATGCCGCACTCGTTGCGCAGCGGCATGAAGCCCGAATGCATCTCGGCCGAGATCGACCGCGCATGCGCGCGCCGGGCGCGGTCTTCCGGCCACAGTTTTGCCTGCGGGAATTTCTCGGCCAGGTACTCGATGATGGCCAGCGAATCCCACACCGTGAGGTCGCCATCGACCAGTGCCGGCACCTTGCCGGCGTGCGAAAAGCTCAGAATCCGGTCCTTGTCGGCCTTGTTGTCGGTGTAGAGCGGGATGAACACCTCATCGAACGGGATGTCGTTGGCGCGCAGCGCCAGCCACGGCCGCATCGACCACGACGAATAGTTCTTGTTACCGATGACGAGTTTCAACATTGCAAGGGAAATCCTGTTGGGAGGTCATCTTGCCATAGTGCACAACAGGCGTTCAACCTGTACATCGGCATGACCCGATGATCGTGGGGAAAGCAGCATGCGCGAAAATTGGGTCGATATCGCCGCCGTCGGGTTCTTCGTGCTGGAGTGGACGGTGTACGCCTACACGCTGGAACATACGGCCTACGGCCGCGACAGCCTGTCCGGCCGCATGCACATCTACCGCGAGGTCTGGATCCGGAACCTGCTGCATCGCGAGACCCGCATGGTCGACATGCAGATCATGTCCAGCTTGCAGAACGGCACGGCGTTCTTTGCTTCCTCCAGCCTGATCGCGATCGGCGGCGGCCTGGCGCTGTTGCACGCGACCAACGATGCGCTGGCGATCCTGCGCGCGTTGCCGATCGACCTCAGCCCTTCGCCTGCCCTTTGGGAAACGAAATGCGTCGGTTTGATCCTGATCTTCATCTACGCTTTCTTCAAATTCTCCTGGGCCTATCGCCTGTTCAACTATGTCGCGATCCTGCTCGGCGCGATGCCGCCGGCCGCGCAACGCGACACGCCCGAGGCTGAAGCGCACGTGATCCGCACGACACGGGTGTTTGAAAATGCGGGCCAGCACTTCAACCGCGGCCAGCGTTCGTTCTTCTTCGCGCTCGGCTATCTCGGCTGGTTCGTCAGCCCATGGGTGCTGTTCGTGACCACAGCCATGGTCGTCATCGTGACCTGGCGCCGGCAGTTCGTGTCGAATGCCTGGCAGGCGATGGGCAGTTAGCGTACGTACAACAAAAACAAAAAGGGAGAGAACATGATTATCGACCACGCCAAACTCCGCAACTTTGCCAACCGCATCGTCACCGCCGGCGGCAGCACGCCGGATGAAGCGGCCATCGTTGCCGAACATCTGGTCGAGGCCAACCTGCGCGGCCATGACAGCCATGGCGTCGGCATGCTGGTCGCCTATGTCCGGGATTTCGAAGCCGGCACGCTCAAGGTCAACCAGAAGCCGGAAATCGTCTCGGACACCGGCACGATCTCGGTATGGGATGCGCATGCGGGCTATGGCCAGACCATCGCACGTCAGGCGGTCGAATGGGCGATCGGCGCGGCGCAAAAGCACGGCGTCGCCGTCAACGGATTGCGCAACGCGCATCACATCGGCCGGGTCGGCACCTATGGCGAGATCGCCGCGCGCGCGGGCATGGTGGCGCTGCACTTCGTCAACGTCGCTTCGGGCCCGCCACCGGTGGCACCGTTTCGCGGCCGCGAGGGACGTTTCCTGACCAATCCGGTCTGCATCGCCATTCCCGGCACGGCCACCAACGAACCGATCCTGCTCGATTTCGCCACCAGCCGCGTCGCGCTCGGCAAGGTGCGTGTGGCGCACAATGCCGGCAAGCCGATGCTCGACGGCGCACTGCTCGACCACGCCGGCCAGCCCACGACCAATCCCTCGGTCATGTACACCGAGCCGCGCGGCGTGGTGTTGCCGTTCGGCGAGCACAAGGGTTCTGGCCTGGCGCTGGTCTGCGAACTGCTGGCCGGCGCCATTGTCGGCTCGGCCAGCGTGTCGACGAGCACGCCGCCGGAACGCGGCATCATCAACGGCATGCTCAGCATCGTGATCGACCCCGGCAGGCTGTCCAGCCGCGACAGCATGCTGGCCGAGATCGACGCCATGATCGGCTGGGTCAAATCGGCGGCCCCCTCCGATCCGGACCTGCCGGTCCTGGTCGCGGGCGAGCCCGAACAGATCGCCAAGGCGGAGCGCATGGCAAACGGCATCTACGTCGACGACGAGACCTGGAGCCAGTTGTCGGCGATCGCCGAGCGCTATCAGATTTCGATCGAGCGCTGAGGGGTATCCGAAACCAGCCCCCGGTCCTCGCTCCGTCAGGACCGGGCTCTACGACGCGCCGCCGAAATCCTGCGGCGTGAAACTGAGATCGAGCACCTTCCATTCGCCATAGCGATCCGCCGGCAGCATGGCATAGGGCTGGCATGCCCTGAGCGCGCTGATCGCGCCCTGCATCAACAGAGGCCCTTTCATCGAGGCACTGGCCTCGATCAGCACCGGATCGCCGGCGAGCCGGCCGTCCTGCGTCATCAGCACACGCAGCTTGACCCTGACGTCGTCGGTGCTGCTCAGCGCGGCCGGCAGTTTCGAGCAGGTTCTGAGATGGCGGCGGAATGTCGTGATGACGCTGGACGCGACGTCGGCGTTCTCTATGGCCGGCGCGTCGAAATTGTCGCCGGCCTTGTCGCGGGTGGCTGGTGGCACCGCCGGCGGCATCGACGAAAGGTCGGGCGGCAATCCCAGCAACACCTGATATTTGAGCGTGATATCGGGCTCGGGCGGCTTGTAGGCCGGCGCCGGCAGTTGCGGCTGAGCCGCCGCCTGTGGGGTCGGCTGCGCCAGCGCGGCCTGCTTCTGCGGCCGCGCGGCAGCCGGTGACTTTGCCGCGGGCTGAGACGCCGCGGGCGGAGGCGCGGCAGGCTGAGGCGAAGGAGGCGTCGCCGGCTTGTCGAGCAGGCTGAAATCAGGCAGCGGCGTCGGCGTTGCCACCGGCTCCGGCTTCTTCTCGGGCTCCTGCGCTTCCGGAATATCCTGCACCGCGACGATATCGACCGGCATCGGCTCGGCCGTCACCGCGCCGAACGGATGCACGTCTGAAAAAAGCAACAGCAATGTCAGCAGCGAAAGATGGACAATCGCCGATACCGTGACATCAGTCGGTATGATCCGCCGCAGGTCCATCGCACCGAACACGTTTCCAAGCGAGCTTCGATGTCTCCCAACGCCAGCATAGCGTTCGGCGCGTCAAATCCTCAATCCCAATTCGGCGCAAAGCCGTAATTGGTCAGCCGCCCGCCGGCGCTTCCCATCGCGGAAATCGCCTTCATGTCGTCCTCGAGCAATTCGAAATCGAAGATATCGATGTTCTCCGAGAGCCGCTCCAGCTTCGAGGTTCGCGGGATCGCCACGACATTCTGCTGCACCAGCCAGCGCAGGCAGACCTGTGCCGCCGTCTTGCGGTAGCGGTCGGCGAGCCGCAGCAGCGCACGGTCGTTCTTGATGCGGCCCTTGGCGACAGGGCTATAGGCCACCATGGCCATGCCGTGGCGCGCGCAGGCTTCCCGCACCTTGGTCTGGTCGAGATAGGGATGATACTCGACCTGGTCGCATGCCAGCGGTTCTGGACATGCCGCCACCGCTTCCTCGATCAGGGCCACGGTGAAATTGGACACGCCGATATGGCGGGCCAGCCCCTGGCTCTTGACCCGCGCCAGCGCGCCGAGCGTGTCCGCGAGCGGCACCTGCGGATTCGGCCAGTGCAGCAACAGCAGGTCGACCTCGGTCATGCGCAGCCGCGCCAGGCTCTCCTTGGCGGATCGCTCGAGATCGTTCGGCTTGAAATGGGTGGTCCAGATCTTGGTGGTGAGGAATATCTCGTCGCGTTTCACGCCGGAGGCACGCATGCCCTCGCCCACCTCGCGCTCGTTCTCGTAGACCTGCGCGGTGTCGATGTGGCGGTAGCCGAGCCGCAACGCCTGCTCGACGATCCGCGCGCAGGTACGGTCACGCAGTTCCCAGGTGCCCAGCCCGATCGCCGGGATTTTCGCGCCATTGGCCTCGACAAAATTCATACGGGTACTCTCGCAACGAGCCCCCATTATGAGCCACCGCGGCGGCGGTGCCAACTCACGGTATTTTCGAGCGCAGCGGAAGAATTAGGCTGATGACGGCTCGGTGGCCAAGGCGGCGAACACGGTTTCCGGCGAGTGGGCGATCACGGCGAGCAAAGCCCGCGCCGGTCCGCGCGGGGCGCGCTTGCCCTGCTCCCAGTTCCGGATGGTCTCGACGGGGACGCCGAGCCTGGAGGCAAATTCGGTTTGGGTCAGGTGGGCGCGGCGGCGCAGGTCGCGCACCGCGGACTGGGCCGTGGCTTCGCAGGGCTCAGCGGCAGGAACGGGCTCGGTCATTGTCGGCGCGAGCGGAAACTCCTGCCCGTCCCGCAATTCGACGATCCGTCCGTCCGCCTTGAGCCGCAAGCGCTGCATGGTGTCCTCTTCGGACCCCATCATCGGCGAAGCGCGTAAAGGTCCGATTAACGA
Organism: Xanthobacteraceae bacterium; assembly: GCA_019748335.1. GTDB lineage: Bacteria > Pseudomonadota > Alphaproteobacteria > Rhizobiales > Xanthobacteraceae > Bradyrhizobium. The sequence continues at coordinate 10,354 of JAIEPP010000640.1, read as the reverse complement.
TAAAGCCGGTGGCTCTTTTCTGACGCGTTTTCTTGACGCGAACCGGGATCCATTTCGCTCGAAAACGCTATGCCTACTTCAATCCGAACCACAGCGTGGCGATGCCGAGAAACGAGAAGAAGCCGACCACGTCGGTGATGGTCGTGACGAAGGTGCCGGATGCCACCGCCGGATCGGCACGGACCCGCTCCAGCACCATCGGGATCAGGATGCCGCCGAGCGCGCCGGCAATCAGGTTGCACATGATGGCCAGGCCGATCACGATACCGAGGCCGGGGATCCTGAACCAGGCCACCGCCGCGACGCCGGTGATCACGGCAAAGGCGAGCCCGTTGACGAGGCCGACCATCGCCTCGCGCATCACCACCCGCATCGCATTGTTGGAGTTGAGTTCGCGGGTCGCCAGCGCCCGCACCGCCACCGTCATGGTCTGGGTCGCGGCGTTGCCGCCCTGGCTCGCCACGATCGGCGCCAGCACCGCGAGCGCCACCATCTTTTCGAGCTGGCCCTCGAACAGGCCGAGTACCGAGGACGCCAGGAACGCGGTCGCGAGGTTGACCAGCAGCCAGTTGAACCGCGCACGCGCGATGGTCCAGACGCTGTCGGACAGTTCTTCGTCGCTGGTGACGCCGCCGAGCGCCTTGAGGTCTTCGTCGGCCTCTTCCTCGATGACGTCGACGACGTCGTCGATGGTGATGACGCCGACCAGCCGGTTGGTGGTATCGACGACGGGGGCTGCGACAAGATTGTACTTGCCGAACATCCGCGCGACCTCTTCCTGGTCGTCCAGCACCGAGACGCGGCGGCGGTCCTCGTCAATGAGGTCGCCGACCCTGACCGGCCGGCGCGCGCGCAAAAGCGTGTCGAGCGACACCGCGCCCTGCCAATGCTGGTCGGCATCGACGGCGTAGATTTCATAAAACCGGTCCGGCAGATCCGGCGTGTCGCGCATGTAGTCGATCGCCTGGCCGACGGTCCAGTCCGGCGGCACGGCGATGAACTCCGACTGCATGCGGCGGCCGGCGGAATTTTCCGGATACAGCAGGCTGCGTTCCAGCGCGTCGCGCTCGGATTGCGGCAGCTTTTCCAGGATTTCTTCCTGGTCTGCCTCGTCGAGGCCTTCGAGCAGTTCGACGGCGTCGTCGGATTCCAGCTCGCGAACGCCCTCGGCGACCGTTTCTGGCTCCAGTTCCTCGAGGATTTCCTCGCGGACGGCGTCATCGACCTCGTTCAGCGCCGAGAAGTCGAAATCGGCACCGGTCAGTTCGACCAGATGGACGCGATCCTCGGGCTCGAGCGCCCCGATCAAATCACCGAGATCGGCCTCGTGCAGTTCGGCCACGACCTCACATAACAGCGGCCGGTCGGCGGCATGGATGGCGCGGGCGATTTCGTCGACGAATTCATGGCGGAGTCGTCCCTCGTCGTCCCGCATCGGAAAGCGGTCGAGCAAGGGGAGTGCTTCGGCGGGTTGGGCCACGTCGATATCCTCGGCCATGCCGCGCCTCGCCGGTTTGACAGAATGAGAGAACTCGTCTGAGCTATCGCTGCACGCATTACCCAATCGGCAACGCCCTGCGCAATGCCAAATATGTAGAACCGCGAATGACCGGAAAGCTCGTCAAAACACTCTGCGCGGCCGTCGCCACCGCAATGGCCACGATCGTGGCGGCGCAGGCGACGGAGTGTCCGCGCAAGGATGCGCTCGGCACCTCACGGGTTCTTGCCGTCGATCCGGCAACCTCACCGCGCGTCGGCCTGAAGAGCTTTCCGCAGACGCTGCCGCTGGAAGACCACGAGGTGGTTCTGACCTTCGATGACGGGCCCTGGCCCGCCACGACATCACGGGTCCTGAAGGCGCTGGCGCAGGAATGCGTCCATGCCACATTCTTCCTGATCGGCAAGCCAGCGTCGGAACATCCGGCGCTGGTGCGCGCGATCGCGGCGGAGGGCCACACGGTCGGGCACCACACCTGGACGCATCATAATCTGAAATACATGAAGCCGGGAAACGCCACCGGCGAGATCGACAAGGGCATTGCGGCGGTCGAAACCGCGCTTCACGGCGCCGCCACCACGACGCCGACCACGCCGTTCTTTCGTTTTCCCTTTTTCGAAATGACGCCGCAGACGCTCGACAATCTGCAAACGCGTGGCATTGCGGTGTTCGGCGCCGACCTCTGGGCCAGCGACTGGAACAAGATGACGCCGCAGCAGGAACTGAAATTGCTGACCGAGCGGCTCACGATCGCCCGCAAGGGCATCATCCTGCTGCACGATCCCAAGGCGCAGACGGCGGCCATGCTGCCGGCCTTCCTGCGCTATCTCCGCGACAATCACTATCGCGTGGTTCATGTGGTGCCCGCAGCGGCGAAAACCGTCGCCGACAAGACCCGCTAGATCATGATGCAATGGATCGGATCATGATCTGATCTCATTGTTTGGGCATGATCTTTTCGAGGATTCGGTTTCCACCTGTTGCCGCCGCGCCGCTTCTGGCCCGAACCGTGCGTTCCGGCCAAATTAGGGGTGGAATTCAGACGATTAAGGCGTCATTCATGACGCGACAGTAGAAATTTGCGTTCTCTTTTTTACGAAGCCGGGGTTCTATGATCGTGAGCGTTGGTGTGGGGCTCCGGGGCCGGGTATCGGCCGCGCTGTGCCTGGGCGTTCTGGCCCTGGTCGCGGCACAACAGGCATCTGCCGCCGATTGTCCGGGTCATCCCGACGCGCTCGGCACGTCGCGCACGCTGGTGGTCGATCCGCGCCAATATCCCATCATCGGCACCATGCAATACGCCAAGACGTTGCCGCTCAGAGATCACGAGGTGGTGCTGACCTTCGACGACGGTCCGCTGCCGAAGAACAGCTACCAGGTTCTGCAAATTCTCGCCGACCAATGCGTCAAGGCGACCTTCTTTCTGGTCGGAGAACAGGCCAAAGCCAATCCGGAAGGCGTGCGCAAGGTCCGCGATGCCGGCCACACCGTCGCCACCCACACCCAGCACCACCCGTCGGGCATGCAGCGGATGCCGCTCGACCGCGCGCAGAAAGAGGTCGACGACGGCATTGCATCGGTCACGGCAGCCCTCGCCGACGGCACCGCGCCCGCGCCGTTCTTCCGCATTCCCGGCCTTTCCCGCAACGACGGCATCGAGGCCTACGCCGAGTCCAAGGGCATCCAGGTCTGGAGCGCCGATTTTCCGGCGGACGACTGGCATCGGATCTCCTCGCAGCGTGTCTATGACCTTGCGATCAGGCGGCTGGAGGCCAAGGGAAAAGGCATTCTTCTGTTGCACGACATTCAGGCGCGTACGGTGGCGGCGCTGCCCAAGATCCTGCAAACACTGAAGGCGCGCGGCTATCGTATCGTTCATGTGGTGCCGGCGACGCCGGAACGGCCGGCGACGCCGACCGAGCCGCAGCAATGGCAGATCAACCCGACCACCGAGACCGTGGCGACTTCGCGCTGGCCAAAGGTCCCGAACTTCGTTTACGCGGCGACGCCGGCGCTTCCCGCCCCTGCCTGGTTCGATTTCGACTGGCGCGACGTCGAGCTCGGCGTCTTGACGCGGCGCATGCGCGGCGTGCCGCTGGCGCAGCGGACCAAGTGGCCGCAGCAACTGGTTCTGTCACAGGATAGCCCCGCAATCGCATTGCCGGTTCCTGACGCAAACCTCTTCGAGATGCAGGAATCGGCTGCTGTGACCATGCTGGGGACGCTTCGTCGCGCCGAACAAGCGGCTCAGGCGGCGCTTGAAACCGAAGCCACCGCCAAATCGGCTCCGGTGCGCGCCGGCAAATCGCGCCGGCAGGCGCGTGGTGCGTTGGTGCGGCAGGCGCACGGCGAACAAACCCCCGCCAAACCGGTCGCGCACCCGACCCGGCATGCGGCCGAGCCCGACCACGGCGCCCCGAAACAGGCCGCGCAAGGCAAGAAGAATGCGCGCGCGGTCCGGGTGGCCGGTCTGAAGAAGCGCTGAAACCGTCCGGCTTGGTTCGCCTCAGTTCGTCACGATCTTGGCGATGCAGAGCAGGATGACGAGCGCGAGAAACAGCAAGTCGATATACGACTTCATCTCGCCGGCATGACGGAGCCCACTGACTTCGGTGATCGTTTGCCTGCGCACGTTGGTCGAACTCGGTCCCTCGCCCGTCGCCGCGATCAGCTTGCGCGCCTCGATTTCCAGCCGCTCGATGCGCTGGAAGAAATGAAACGACCGCAGCGCCGTTGCCGCATGCATGCCGGCATAGACCAGCACCAGAACCGCGACGACCACGCGATGCTGGTACTTCTCCAGGAAGTTCAGCGCGAGATAGACCAGCGCCAGGAACACGAAATTGGAGAGGAATCGGTAAGCGTAGCCGAGAAACAGCATGCACGTGCTCCGGATGGTCCTGGAAGCGTCTGATGGCGCCGATCGAGCCGAGGTCGGCGGCCGATGGTCCCCGTCAGTCTACGCCAACGGTGTTACAGTAAGGTTTCGAGTTCCCGTCACCTTCAACGGAATCGCACTGCCGCGCCGTTGCAGCCGTGCGCATGAGTTCGCCGAATCGATTGGGTCCGGCCCAAACTGGATGATTTTGTGGTGCGCTCGGAGGGACTCGAACCCCCACGATTTTACTCACTGCCACCTCAAGGCAGCGCGTCTACCAATTCCGCCACGAGCGCTTGGGATACCGGCTGGAACGATGCGGCCTGCCGGATCAACGGCGCCGATGTAACAAATCGGAGATGGGGGGACAAGGCGGTTTTGCGACCGAATTAACTACCTAACACCAGGCAATTTCGGCAGCATTTGCTTGACTTCGACCGCGATCCGGTTGCGATCGACCAGCACCACGCCGGACGCCACCGGCAGGTTGTTGGCGAGAATCCTGACCTCGTCGGCCTCAGTGGCATCCAGTTCGATGATGGCGCCGCGGGAGAGCCGCATGACCTGGTGAATCGGCATTGTAGTGGTGCCGAGCACCACCATGAGATCGACGCTGACTTTATCGAGAGTCGCCACTTCAGAACCACCAAACCAAGAACTAAATCTGTTGGGTTTCACCTGACCACGTTATGGTTAGCCAATGGTTAATGACCGCCAAAGCCTTGATTTGACGACGTTCGCGCGCCCTTCGGACGGCGGCGAGGTTGAATGGCGGATTGCGGCGAGCCCCGTGCCCTACCCCGATTCCGTGGCCACGATGGAGGCCCGCGCGGCCGGTATCGCCGACCGGAAGGCCAGCGAACTGGTCTGGCTGCTGGAGCACCCGCCGCTCTACACCTCCGGCACCAGCGGCAAGCCAGGCGACCTGCTCGATCCGCGATTCCCCTTGTTCACCACCGGGCGCGGAGGCCAGCTTACCTATCACGGCCCCGGCCAGCGGGTCGCCTATGTGATGCTCGACCTGAAGCAGCGGCGGCCGGACGTGCGCGCCTATGTCGCCTCCCTGGAAGAATGGATCATCCGCACGCTCGCCGCCTTCAACGTCCGCGGCGAACGCCGCGAGGACCGCGTGGGCGTCTGGGTCAGGCGGCCCGACAAGGGCGTCGGCCACGAAGACAAGATCGCCGCGATCGGCGTACGGCTGCGGCGCTGGGTCTCGTTCCACGGCATCGCCATCAATGTCGAGCCGGACCTGTCGCATTTTTCGGCGATCGTGCCCTGCGGCGTCGTGGATACCAGATACGGCGTCACCTCGCTGGTCGATCTCGGCCTGCCGGTGACGATGGAGGACGTCGACGTCGCACTCCGGCAGGCCTTTGTGGAGGTGTTCGGCGCGACCAGCGCACGCCCGCCGGAAGCGACGGTCCAGGTCTGATGCTCACGCCGCGGCCTTCAGCGGCGTAACTTCGAGCTTGCCGGCGATGTAGCGGCGCTCCTGCGTCAGGCCGCCGAAGCCGTAGGCATCGCCCTTGACCTCGTCGACATGCGCATAGCTCTCTTCGTGCAGCGGCCCGAGCAGTTCGCCCATGCGCTTGAACAATGCGGCGAGATAGGCCGCCTTCTCGTCCTTGGTGTTGGTGCCCTCGGTGACGTGGACGTCGAGCCAGAAACTGGCGAGGCTCTGTTCGGCCAGCGACCGGCCGCCGGCGAACCAGTCGGCGGCATCGACCGCTTTCACAATGACCGCGGTGACCTTGGGATCCTTGTGCAGAATGGTCGCCGTGAGATCGCTCACGGCGGAAGCGATCTCGGCCTTCAGCGACGGGGCCTTGCGAACGCTGGAATAGGTGACGGTGATGAGCGGCATGGTCGTTCTCCCTGGGTGGCGCGCGATCGATCACGCCATTTGTAACTAGACCGGCCGCCATCATTTTGGTACCTTATCCATCCTCATAACAGTGATAACGATTACTGATGATGACATGAGCACCCTGGACATCGATACCGTGCAGGCCTTCCTGCTGGTCGCCGAGCTGCAGAATTTTACCCGCACGGCCGAGGCGCTCGGCACGACGCAAGCCTCCGTCAGCATGAAGCTGCAGCGGCTGGAGACCGTGCTCGGCAAGCGGCTGGTCGAGCGCACGCCGCGGGCGGTGCGCCTGACTGCCGAGGGGGCCGCGTTCCTGCCGCACGCCCGCGCGCTGATAGAAGCCCATGACCGCGCGCTGTCCGGCGAGAAACCGGCGCGGCAGACCCTGTCGCTCGGGATCAGCGACCATGCGGGCGGACCCGAACTGGTGCCGCTGCTGGAGCGGCTGCACGCGATGTCCTCGCAACTGGCGCTTTCGGTCACCATCGGCTTCTCCCGCGAGATCGTCGACGCCTATGACGCCGGCGAACTCGACGCCGTGGTGGTGCGGCAGGAAGGCAGCCGGCGCGGCGGCGAGAGGCTGATCGTGGACGAGTTCGGCTGGTTCGCCGCCAGGCGCTTTGCCTGGCGCCGGGACGAACCGTTGCGGCTGGCGACGCTGGCGCCGCCCTGCGGGGTGCGCGCGATCGCGGTCCGCGCGCTCGACAAGGCCGGTATCGCCTGGAACGAAACCTTCGTGGGCGGCGGCGTCACCGCGGTGACGGCGGCCGCCCTGGCGGGGCTGGCGGTCGCGCCGCTCGCCCGCCGGATCGCGCCGGCAGGCCTCGTCGATATCGGCCCGTCAGAGCGGCTGCCGCCCCTCGGCAGCTCAAAAGTGATGCTGCATTCCAAGGTCGGCGACCCCGCCAAGCTGGCGGCGCTGCGGACGCTGGCGGCGACGTTTCGAAGCGTGGCGGCGGGATAACACCGGGTGCCGCAAAAAAAAAGCCCGGCAAAGGGAACCATTCCGCAAATGACACGTTTCGGCTGGTGGTCTAGGGGCTCGGATGTTCGGAAAAGACAAGCAACGGCAACGAGATCTGTTCGAGAGCGAACGTAGTTTCCGGCTTCTGGTCGAAGGTGTCGCCGACTACGCGCTTTACATGCTGGATCCCGGCGGCATCGTCACCAGCTGGAATATCGGCGCCCAGCGGATCAAGGGCTATTCGCCGGACGAGATCCTCGGCCGGCATTTTTCCAATTTCTACACCGACGTCGATCGCGCCAACGGTAAGCCGGCCCGCGCGCTGCGTATTGCCGAAGAACAGGGCCGCTACGAGGAGGAAGGCTGGCGCGTCCGCAAGAACGGCACCTTCTTCTGGGCCAGCGTCGTCATCGATCCGATCCGCGAAGGCGAAGAGCTCGTCGGCTTCGCCAAGATCACCCGCGACATCACCGAGCGCCGCGAGGCCGAGCTCAAGCTCGCCCAGATGCAGGCGCAACTGGCTGAATCGCAGAAGCTCGATGCGCTTGGCCAGCTCACCGGCGGCGTCGCACACGATTTCAACAACCTTCTCATGATCATCAGCGGCAGCGTTCACACGCTGAAAAAGGGCATCGAGGACGATCCGAGGCGCCAGCGCGCGCTGATCGCGATCGAGGCGGCCACCAGGCGCGGCGCCGCCCTCACCAGCCAGTTGCTGACGTTTGCACGACGTCAAAGCGTCAATCCGGAACCGGTCAACGTCGCGGAACGAATCGACGCCGTGCGCGACGTTCTCGACACCGGCGTCGGTGGCGCGGTGACGCTGCAATTCGACGTCGACCGCGGCGCCTGGCCTGTCATCGTCGACGTCGCCGAACTCGAAACCGCGCTGGTCAATCTCGTCATCAACGCGCGCGACGCGATGCCCACTGGCGGCGTCATCACGATAGCGGCGCGGAACCAGACACTGGACGAGGAAACCCGTGCGGGTGACTACGTCGCGATCTCGGTCGAGGATACCGGCGTCGGCATCGCGCCTGATGTGATGAGCCGGATCTTCGATCCGTTTTTTACCACCAAACCCGTCGGCAAGGGCACCGGGTTGGGGCTTTCGCAGGTCCACGGCTTCGCGCACCAGGCCGGCGGCACGATCAGGGTCTCAAGCGAAATCGGCAAGGGGACGAAAATCGCTATTCTGCTGCCGCGCACGGACGTCGCGCTTTCGACCGAAAACGCCCATGTCGCCGCAGGCGGCGGCAGCGGCACGGTATTGCTGGTCGACGACAATCCGGATGTCGCTAGCGTCAGCGCCAGCCTGCTCGAACAGCTCGGCTACACCGTCCGCAAGGTGGCCGATGCCGAAGCCGCCTTGCGCGAGATCGAACGCGACGGGATCGACCTCGTATTCTCCGATATCGTGATGCCGGGCAAGATGGACGGCCTCGGCCTCGCCCGTCATCTGAAGGAAACGCGGCCCGGACTGCCGATCCTGCTGGCGACCGGCTACAGCGATGCGGCGGTGAACGTGCGCGGTGATTTTCCGATTCTGCGCAAGCCCTATGAAATCCACCAGCTCAGTGAGGCGATCGCGAAATTGCCGAAGTGAGGCGATCTCGCTTGCGCTACGCCGAGAGCGGGTCGATCCAGCCTCGGATCAGCTTGAAAGCGAACCGGCGCGATAAGCACCCGGACGATGCTTCCTGCGATCGGCATTTTCGTCGACTGTGAACCAACTCACATTCGCACGCGGCCATCTGCGCTATTCCACTGTCGGGCGCTGCAAGCATGGAAGGTCGTAAATGACTGCTATTGCACGGGCGCTGTCACGCGTCTTGGTCACTGTCACCATCGCCGACGTCGAAATCGTCAAGCAACTGTTACTGCTTGCGCTGGCGGGGTTGTTCGTTTCGGTGTTGCTGATGACCTACGGCCTCGATCTCAGTCCGGGATTCTTCTAGCGGCTAGCGCGCGCCCGGCCGCCACGACAGGTCGTCCGACAGCACGTAGATCGTGATCGCCACGAGGCACATCACCACACCGATCCAGAATATCGGGGAGTGATGGATACGCCGCCAATCTCGTGGGGCTGTCGGCTTCATGGCATTACCTCGCCTGTTTGAACATCTAGATCGTCGGCAACACCGAAAACCGCTCCCCTGCCCGCCGCAGGTTAAGCGCATCGGGATTGCCGGCATCGTCCTGCACGTCGTCGACCCGCGCCAGCGACGGCCCACGCCGGCATGCCTCAATCATCGCCGTCACCACGTCCGAAGGTCCTGCGAGCAGCGCCTCGACGCTGTTATCCCTGAGATTACGCACCCAGCCTTCGAGATTCTTGTTCCGCGCCTGGTGGTCGACCCAGGCGCGATAGCCGACGCACTGCACCCGGCCGCGGATCGTGACGTGGCGAACCACGGCACTCATGTTACTTTTTCAGCCCGAGAAATTCGCTCGTGCGCGCCTTGGTATCGGCCTCGCGCATCGCCCGGTTTGTGAGTTCCGATGACGGCAGGCCCTTGAGGCTCTTCGGCGACACGCCCTCGCGCAGCGCCTTCAGGATCTCGTAGACCGCTTGCGTGGCGGCGGCGAACGGCGCATGCCCCTGCAGCGCGATCCGCACGCGCTGGCGCGCGAGATAATCAGGCGCGGTCATTTCCTCCGGCGCGCCACCGAGCACGATCGGCAACTTCGTTGCGGCCGAGATCGCTTCGAGCTCGCCACGGTCCTTGATCCCTGTGAAGAACAGCGCATCGACGCCGACGGCTTCATAGGCTTTCGCTCGCGCAATCGCATCTTCAAGACCGGTGATCGACGCCGCGCCGGTGCGGCCGATGATGACCAGCGAGGGATCGCCGCGGCCGTCGAGCGCGGCTTTCATCTTGCCGACGCCTTCGTCGAGCGAGATCAACTGGGTCTTGGTCTGCCCGAAAGCCTGCGGCAGCAGCGTATCCTCGATGGTCAGGCCGGCGGCGCCGGCGGTTTCGAGTTCCTGCACGGTGCGCCGGACATTGAGCGCGTTGCCGTAGCCGTGATCGGCATCGACCAGCACCGGCAACTGCGCGGCGCGCGACATCCGGCGCATCTGCTCGCAAAGTTCGGTCAGCGTGATCAGCGCGATATCGGGATCGCCGAGCACCGCCAGTG
>JAIEPP010000546.1 GCA_019748335.1 Xanthobacteraceae bacterium | reverse complement strand
CAAGGACATGCGGCCGATGGCGGAATGCGACGAGCCGCAGGACTGCCCGCATTGCGAAACCGAATCGCCGCGCGTGATCCTGACCGCGCCGGCGTTCTTCTGCATGCCCTCCGACAAGCGCAAGGCCGCCGCCACCAACGAGCGCAGTTCGAACGCGCCGATGACATCAGCCGAATACAAGGCCAAGCACGGCCCCGGCTGCGGCTGCTGCTCCGGCAAGAAACCGTCGCGGCTGGTGAAGCAGACCCGCAGCGGCGCCAAGAGTTTTCCGACCGCGCGGCCGTGGATGATCAGCCACTGATCCACGATCTCTATCGAACGCGATAAACCAGAGCCAGAACAGGGGTAATCCCAATGATGCACGGTGATATTTCCTCGAGTAACGACACCGTCGGCGTCGCCGTCGTCAATTACAAGATGCCGCGCCTGCACACCAAGGCCGAGGTGCTGGATAACGCCCGCAAGATCGCCGACATGCTGGTCGGCATGAAGTCGGGGCTACCGGGCATGGATCTGGTGATCTTCCCGGAATATTCCACGCAAGGCATCATGTACGACTCCAGGGAGATGTACGAGACCGCGTGCGCGGTGCCGGGCGAAGAGACCGCGATCTTCGCCGAAGCCTGCCGCAAGGCAAAAGTCTGGGGCGTGTTCTCACTGACCGGCGAGCGCCACGAGGAGCATCCGAACAAGGCGCCGTACAACACCCTGATCCTGATGAACGACAAGGGCGAAATCGTCCAGAAATATCGCAAGATCATGCCGTGGGTGCCGATCGAGGGCTGGTATCCGGGCAACTGCACTTACGTGTCCGACGGTCCGAAGGGGATGAAGGTCAGCCTGATCATCTGCGACGACGGCAACTTTCCGGAAATCTGGCGCGACTGCGCCATGAAGGGCGCCGAGCTGATCGTGCGCTGCCAGGGCTATATGTATCCCGCGAAAGAGCAGCAGGTCATGATCTCCAAGGCGATGGCCTGGGCCAACAACGTCTATGTCGCGGTCGCCAATGCCGCCGGCTTCGACGGCGTCTATTCCTACTTCGGTCACTCCGCGATCATCGGCTTCGACGGCCGCACGCTCGGCGAATGCGGCGAGGAGGATTACGGCATCCAGTATGCGCAGCTCTCCAAAACCCTGATCCGCGACGCGCGCCGCACCGGCCAGTCGCAGAACCATCTCTACAAGCTGGTGCACCGCGGCTACACCGGCATGATCAACTCCGGCGAAAGCCCGCGCGGCGTCGCCGCTTGTCCCTATGATTTCTACAAGAAGTGGATCAACGATCCCGAAGGCACCCGTGAAATGGTCGAGGCGATGACCCGCTCGACCGCCGGCACCGAGGAGTGCCCGATCGACGGTATCCCGAACGAGAAGACGGGGACCAATTACTGAGGTCTTCGAGGATGGAAATTCCCGCTAATTCGTCTCCCGCGAGCGGAGTTCGCGGGCGATGGTTTCAACCGGCGTGTCCCTGGCGAGTTCCTCCCGTTCAATGTCGTCGCCACCTGCGACATTGAGATGTTCGGATATCTCGCTCAGGGCTTTCAGGATGCTGGTGGCTTCCTTCTCGGCCAGCAGGTTGATCTGCAGATCGAGATGATTGCGCCGTTCCGAGCGCCGATCCATGGCATTCTGCCGGATCAGGACGAATGAGGTGAGCAGCACCGCCTCGAGCGACATCAGGATGGACAATAACGGGAATGGATACGGATCGAACGGCGTGCCGTTTCCGGCAACCTGGCTGTTCCACGCCACCCAGAGTCCGACAATCACGCATTGCAGGATTACGAAGTAGATCGTGCCGGCAAACCAGCCGACGGCATGCGACACGCGGTCGATCGACGCCAAGCGGCCTTCGTCCTCTTTCTCAAGCTTGAGAATGGATTCGATGTTCTTCGCCGTGGTGGAAGCCTGACTTGAGGAAGGTGAGGCAGTGTTCATCTCGTCCACCTAGCCTACGGCCCGCTCCGCGGCCTGGTTGGCTTTCTTGCCGGTCTTTTCGACATTGAGTTCGCCGACTTTCTCGGCTTCGGCCCGCAGCTCGCATTTGGTACGGATTTCTTCCAGTTCGTCGTCGGTGAGGTGCTCGATACCAACGAACGAGTTATGGGCGGTGCTGACCCGAATGAGCTCGTCAAGCTTGACCTGGATTGCCGCGCTATCGCGATTTTGGGAGTTCTGGATCAGGAACACCATCAGGAAGGTAACGATGGTGGTGCCGGTGTTGATCACCAGCTGCCAGGTGTCCGAATACTGGAAAACAGGTCCGGTGACCGCCCAGACGACAACGACTGTCACCGCAATGACAAACGTCAATGCGCGGCCGGCAGCCTGCGACGTACGATTGGCGATGTCTCCAAACAGCTTGTTGAAGCCGCCGGCGCTGGCGTCCTTCCGCCCGGCTTTGCCCGACATCGAAGTCTCCCGACGGTCGGCAGCCCGGTGAGGGCTGCCGCTGTTGTTGTCTGACGTTTTCACCAAGCGCCTCAGAGATCGGCTTCCGCTTCGATGTTGACGACGGACTTGGCCAGGGTCGTCAAGGCGGAGTCGGTCGCTTTCTCTTCCTTCAGCGTAGCCTCGAGCAGCGCCGCCGCCTCGGGCATGCCAAGCTCTTCAGCCCAGGTCCGCAGCGTGCCGTAGCGTGACATTTCGTAGTGTTCGACGGCCTGTGCGGCCGCGAGCAGGCCGGCGTCGAGCGCGGGCATTCCCTTGAATTCGGTCATGATCTCGGCACCTTCCTTGGTGATGCCCATGATCGCTTCGCACTTCTTGGCCTGCGGCTTCTTGCCGAAAATCTTGAACACCTGATCGAGGCGCTTGACCTGTCCGCGCGTTTCTCGTTCGTGCTTGACGAACGCGGCCTTCAGCTCCTTCGATTGTGCCGACTTGGCCATCTTCGGAAGAGTCTTGAGAATCGTCTTCTCGGCGAAATAGATGTCCTTCAACGTATCGTGGAAGAGGTCCGCGAGTAGCTTCGGCTTTTTGGCCATGGTTCACCTTATTGAGTAAGTAGCTGTAAATGAGTGGTTGCTTGAGAAGACGATCACCGGGCGAAAGCCAAGACCGTATTCTGTCGTGTTCAGACAAGCGGCGGGAACTCGATAGGTTCCCGCTATGAAATGCGATGTTTCTACTTTCAGAGCTCGCCTTCCACGCGAACATGTTTCAGGTCCATGGCGATGGCCTTTCACGCAGTAACCTGTTCGGATTGAGAACGGTGCTCAAATTCCGAGAGCAACGATCGCCTTAGTCCCAGGGCGATGATTCGCGGGTGGAGCGTGGACCCCAGCCGCGAAGCCAAAGTGCCGCAGCGACGATCACGGCGGAAATGATCGAGCCGCCGGCAACCGCAATGAAGAGCTCTCGTAATCCGCCGCCAAGATATGCAACCACGATCCAGCCGGCCCCCGCCGCGACCAGCAAGCGGACCGCTCCCCCGAGAACCGGCCACATCACACGGCCGGCTCCCTGGCCCGCGAAATAGAGCAGCATCCCGAGACCGGTCAGTCCGTAGAACGGCGCGACCACGCGGAAATAGATCGAGCCGGCGGCAAGAACTTCGGGGTTGGTGCTGAACAGCATCAGCCAGGCGTGGGGAAACAGTGTCACGAAAAGTCCGAGCAGTTCGGTGACGCCGGCGGCGAACAGCGCGGCAACCCATGCGATGCGCTCGGCCCGCTTGATCTGGCCCGCGCCGATATTCACCCCGACCATGGAGAGCGCGGCGCTGCCAAGCGCGAACAGCAGCGGGATCTGGAGATAATCCAACCGCGAAGCAATGCCGTATCCGGCAATGGCGTCGGTGCCGAACAGTCCGACCGCGCCCGTGATCAGGACGACCGTCAGGTTGGACTGGATGGTGCCGAAGGCGGACAATGCGCCGACGCGAAGGATATCGCCGAGCCGTCGCCATGTGACGAGGCGCATATCGAACGGCAGCCGCAACGAGGTCTTGGCGGAGCGCAGATAGGCGATCAGGATGACCGCACCGACGAGATAATATACGACGACCGCGATACCGGCTCCGGCGACGCCGAGCCGCGGGAACGGACCCCAGCCGAAAATCAACGCCGGCGAAAGCGGCAGCAGCACCACCACGCCGAGCAGGATGACGGCCGCCGGTGCCAGCGTGTTGCCGGCGCCGCGAAGTGCTGCCGCCAGCAGGCTGACGATCCAGACAAAGACCGCGCCGAGAAAGACCGTATGGCCGTAGTCGAGCGCAGCACCAAGCGCTCCGGCCTGACCGCCGAGCAACCGGTAGACCGTCTCACCAAACACCCATTCGGCGCCTGTAAATATAACGCCGAAGACAACGGCAAGAACCAGCGCATTCAGCACCAGCGCCTCGGCTTCGGCTACCATTCCGGCGCCGATTGCACGCGCGATCGAGGATGCAACCCCGCCGCCGATGCCGCCGTTCGACATCATCTGCATCAGCATGAAAATGGGAAATACCAGGCTGACGCCGGCCACGGCCTCGGTCCCGAGAAAGCTGACGAAATAGGTCTCCGCCACTCCGACCAGCGTTTGCACGACCAGGACCACGACGGTCGGCAGCGCGAGTTTCAGCAGCGTTGGCAAAATCGGGCCGTGGAGCATCGTCCGCTGCCGGGTATTCCCGGCTTCATTGGCGGGCTGTTTCATCTCGGGGGCGGCGATTGTGACGGCCGCCATGGGCGATGACGGGTCTTGCGATGTGATGATGGTCATGACCGTCTCGGCAGGGCTTGAATGAATTCGACGAGCAGCGCGCTGACCTCGTTCGGCCGCTCCTGCTGGGTCCAGTGGCCGCAACCGGGAAGCATCTGGATCTTGCGCAGGCCGGGAACCAAGCTCTTCATGTTGGCGAGCAACTGGTCCGTGCCGGGGAAGGCGACCACGAAGTCACGGTCTCCGGCGACATAGAGCGCTGGCACTGTCACCTGCAGTCCCGCCAAGGCTCCGGTGATTTCCCAGTTACGATCGATGTTGCGGTAGTAGTTGAGCGCGCCGCGGAAACCGCTGCGCTTGAACGCCTCGCCGTAGAAGTCGATGTCGCTTTCGTTGATCCAGGCGGGCAGGGTTTTGGGCGCGCCGGGTCCTTGCAGAAATCCGCCGCCCTTCGGCACCATGCCGAGGTTCGGTGCGGGGCCGCCGGCAGCGACGGCCGCGCGGGCGGCTGCCACGCCGTCGCCCGATGCCCCGAACAGCATGTTGCGAATGGTCGCGCGCGGATCGCGCCCCAACTCCGCGTCGGCGGGACCTGGCTCCTGGAAATAGAGCTGATAGAATTGCGCGTTCTCGGTCCGCGGCATCAACGTGGTCGGCAACGCCTTGGCGCGGGGACGGAACGGAATGCTGAGGGCGGCGACCGCGGTGAAGCGGTCGGGCCGGGTGAGCGCGGCCTGCCAGGCGATGCTGGCGCCCCAGTCATGACCGACGATGACGGCGGTCGGCGCGCCCAGGGCATCGAGGATGCCGACCATGTCCCCGACCAGATGCAGGATGGTGTATTGGTCGATCGCCTGCGGCGCGTCGCTGTTGCCGTAGCCGCGCAGGTCCGGCGCCACGACTCGGAAGCCGGCGGCGGCAAGCGCGTCGATCTGATGTCGCCACGAGTACCAGGATTCCGGGAAGCCATGCACCAGCAGCACCAGCGGGCCTTCGCCCTGTTCGGCGATGTTGAGGTGGATGCCGTTGCATTCGATGATCCGTTGCGTTGTCTTGCCCATTTTTCCGTCTCGCTCCGATGTTGCCGCGAATGCGGTTGATGAGAGTGCGTCCGAGGCGACGCGCGATGCGAGCGGCGCCAGGGCCGCGGCCAGTAGCTGGCGTCTGTCCATGAGTTTTCCCTCGCGATCAGGCTTGCGCGCGCGCAGCGAGCGGACGCGGTGCCAGTTCCGACTGCTGCTCGCGGACGAATTGCTCGAATGACTTCGGTTTGGCGCCGCCGATTTCCTCGATCGTATCAGTCACGGCAAACCGTCCGGCCTCGGCCGACAGCCCGGCGCCGCGCAGCGACTTCCAGAGCGAAGACAGATGCTCGACCGCATGGGCATTCCAGCCCCGCTCGGTAACCTCGCTTCGCCATTGTTCGTCGGTGATCTCCTCGTAGTGCACGTCCCTGTCGAAGACGCGCGCAAAGGCCCCGACGATCTCCCCGATCGAGTTGGCGCTCCCGATCACGGGAAATGCGCTTCCTGCAGGCCGCGCCGGGCCGGTGAGCAGGCCCACGGCAATCCGTGAAACGTCCTCGGCCGAGATCAGCGGCAGGATGGTATTTTCATTGCCCAGCGGCAGGCGGACGGCGCCGCGGTTGGGCATGCTGGCGCCGACGAGCCGCGCCACATTTTCGTAAAACACCGTGGCCCGCAGATGCAGCGGACCGACGCCGGCCCATTCGAACACCTGTTCAGACAGGTAATTCTGCCGCATCCGCGGCGTCGGCGCGTCGATCGACGACTGGTACATCACGAGATTGACCAGCCGGGAAATGCCGTGTCTGCGCGCCGCGAATGCCATCGCGGCGGTCGCCTCGGCGAGGCCGTCCTGGACAGGATAGGCAAAGTAGACCGACGAGACATCCCTGGCGGCCCGTTCGACCGACCGGACATCGAGGAAGTCGCCGACGAAGATGTCAGCGCCGAGCGATTTCAGGCGATCGGAACGTTCGTCGATTTGCCGCACAAAGGCGCGGACGCTGACACCGCGTTGAAGCAGCATTTCCGCGACATGCCGGCCGGTCCGGCCCTGGCTGCCACCTGCCGCTGAGGTCACGAGGACTGTGTTGGTCATCACAACGATCCTTTACCGTTACGGGTTGTTTTGGTACGATCCGGTACCGTGCAGCCGGAGATATGGTACCGGACGGTACCGAGTCAAGAGGAAAATCACCGCCGATGGGTCCAAGAATGAAACCGCGTGAGGAGGAAACGGACGGGACGCCGGTCCGGAAGCGGATTCTCGGCGCGGCGCTTTCGGCCTTCATGGAGGGCGGCTTTGCGCAGACCAGCACGCTGGAGATCGCGACGCGCGCCCGCGTATCGAAACGCGAGCTCTATTCGCTGTTCGGCAACAAGGAGGCGATGCTGGTTGCATGCATTACCGAGCGTGCCCAGCGGCTGAAGGCGCCGGTCGAATTGCCCGAATTGCGTGACCGGAAAATCCTGGCGCAGGTGCTGACGGCTTTTGGAACCAGGCTTTTGACGGAGACGACCGATCCGGTCGTTGTCGCGGTGTTTCGGCTCGCAATATCCGAAGCCGTGCAGGCGCCGAAGGTCGCGCAAACCCTGGAATCAGTGGCCCGCAAGCCCATTCGCGATTCATTGCGCGCGATCATGGCGAACGCCAAGGCGGCGGGGCTTCTCGCCGGCGATCCCGATGCGATGACCGAGAAATTTCTGGGATTGCTGTGGGGCGATCTGATGTCCGGTCTGTTGCTCCAGGTGGCCGATCGTCCGAATACGAACGAGATCGCGCGGCGGGCGGGGGATGCAACGGCGGAGTTACTTCAGCTTTATCCGGAGCCGGGCGATTCGACGGGGCGCGGTCGGTGAAGCCGGGCATAGGGAAACTGGCATGGGCATGAAGAGAAGAACCGCGGTCCTCGCATTTGCACTGTCGTTCGCGCCGGCGGCCATCGGCGATCTCGGCTCGATCGCCGCAGCGATGGCCGAGCCGGCGCTGACGAAAACCCAATCGGATGCGCTCGATGCCTACAACAACGCCGTCAACAACTTCAAATCGATCCTGAGCCAGCGGCGCGCGCAGATCGATTCGAAGCAGCCTCTGCCTGATCTGCCGGGGCAGGCGCTCTACCTGGCACGCAACGCCATGATGGGCGCGCGCAAGGACCTCACCGACGCCATTCCGTCAAAAATCGGACGGCCCAACAAGTTCAAGATACCGCCGGCCTATTTCGACGCCGACCATGAGCCGCTGATCGACGAATACGCCAAGCTGTTTGCCGTCATGCAGGCGCCGCCCGCCAGCGCGCAAAACTCGGAGACACCGTTCAAGGACGTCGCCGATCTCGGCACTGCGATCGCGCGCGCCAAGGGGCTTGATGCTTCGAATGCGGAAGCCGCGGGCCGTATCAGCCTTGGAATGTTCTTTGCCGAAACCAACGGCAACCAGAACATCGGCAATGCACGTTCGAACAAATACAAGGGAAGCTTTCAAACCGGCACGTCCGAGGATCAAAACGGCCGCAAGAAGTGGGCCGCGATCAAGCCGTCGATAGCTGCCCTCGATCCGGCATTGAGCGCGCGCGACGACAGGGAGGAGGCCCGCGTCGGCGGCTCCGATCACCGGTTCAACCACTGGACCGCGGTGCGTGACGGCCTCATGAACGCCCATGCCGAGCTCTTCCGGCAGATACCTGACATCGCCAGGACACTGCCTGGTCCGGTCGACCAGATGAAGCTGTTTGAACTGATCCAGATCGTTCCTGCGCCGACCCGTTCCGCCCTCAAGTCAGGCGACTTGCTCAACTATCGCGTTTCCGACCCGACCATCATGAAATACCTGCGCAACAACAGCATGTTCGCCTTTGGCCAGGCTGACAGGGCCAGAACGTCGGCGACCTTCCGCGAAATCATGGATGCGATGTTTCTGTTCAATGAAAAATTCGAACGGGCACTTTCCACATTCAACGAGATCAAGGCACGTCAAAAGGGTTGAAGTCGGCATCTGGTGCCGCCATGCTGCCATCAGCGCGAACCGAAAATCACTCCGGGGAATGAGCGATTGCTGCCGTCAGGGAGAAAATTCGCACACTTTGGCGGTTGGTCGCGCCGCCGTACCATCATCGCTGCGATGGCTGCACTGGTGCTGCTGCCGATCGAGGCCAGCGATGCCGGCTGGCTGTCGGATGTTTTCAAGCGCTCGTCCAAGTCCGCCGAGCAGCCAAAGCGCGTCGCTTCGCCAAAGCCGGCCGCCTCGCCGAGACGCGCCGCCGCCTCGGTGAAGCCGGCCGCAGCACCAGTGCGTCACACGGCAAAGCCTGCCGTCCTGAGAGCGGTCGCGCAAAAGCCTTCCGCCGCAAAGCCGGTCGTGACGAGGTGCGAGCCGCATAAATTCCGGATTGTTTTGGATGTCGGCCATACCGCGGAATCGGAAGGCGCGATCAGTGCCCGTAACAGGGCGGAGTTCGTCTACAATCTGCACCTCGCGCAGCGAATCGCGGAGAGACTAAAAGGCGAAGGCTTTGCTGAAACCAGATTGCTGGTGACCGAGGGCAAGGCGAAGCGCAGTCTCGTCCGGCGCGTCAATGTTGCCAACAACCTGCCTGCGAACCTTTTCCTGTCGATCCACCACGACTCGGTGCCCGACAAGATGCTCGAAAACTGGGAGTATGACGGCAGGAAGGGCCATTTCAGTGACCGCTTCAGCGGCTATTCCGTATTCGTCTCTCGCAACAATCCGGACTTCAACACCAGCCTCGCCTTTGCTGAACTGCTGGCCGGGGAAATGAAGGCCCACGGCCAGGACTATGCCAGGCAATATACCCTGCCGATCATGGGCAAGAACCAGCACCCGCTCCTGAACAAGGAAACCGGCGTCTATAGCTACGACAAGCTGATCGTACTGAAATCGACCCGGATGCCGGCCGTCCTGCTGGAAGCGGGCTCGATCATCAACCGGAACGAAGAGCTCAAAATGGATTCGCCCGAATATCGGCGCATCGTCAGCAGCGGTGTCACGGCGGCCGTGAGGGAATTCTGCGATTCCCGATGGGCGATCCTCGGTCCGCTGTGAGAATGATGTCGGCCAGATGGCGTCAGGTGCTGATCCGCGCCGGCCTTGTCCTGATGATGATTGGTTTGCCAGTCCAGGTCCTGGCCTCCGCTCTGCCCAGAGGCTTTGTCTATTTACGCGATGTTGATCCTACCATCGTGCAGGACATTCGTTACGCCGGCTCACATAACTTTGTTGGCCGGCCGATCAAGGGCTATCTCGCGCCCGAATGCATCCTCAGCACTTCGGCCGCCAACGCCCTCAAAGGGGTGCAGCGGATGCTGGCCACAAGGAAGCTTTCGCTTATCGTCTGGGATTGCTATCGGCCGAAGCGAGCGGTCGATGATTTCCTGCAGTGGAGCAGGGATCCGGCGCGCACCGAAATGAAGGCTGAATTCTATCCGCGCACCGACAAGCGAAAGCTGTTCGCGCTCGGCTATCTCGCGATACGATCCGCCCACTCGCGCGGCAGCACGGTGGACCTCGGCGTGGTCCCGGCTGCGTTTTCATCGCCGCCGCCCGATCCCTCACAGCCGCTGCGGGCATGCACGGCGCCGAAGGGCGAACGATTCGAGGATGGAACGATCGATCTCGGCACCGGTTACGACTGTCTGGATGTTCTCGGAACCACGTCGAACGCGGCGGTCGGCAGGACAGCCCTCGACAACCGTCAGATGCTAAGGTCCGTCATGAAGGGCGCGGGCTTTCGCGCGTATTTCAAGGAATGGTGGCACTTCGAACTTGTCAACGCGCCATTCGATCACGGCTTCGACTTTGATATCTCGGCCGCGCCGTCGCAAAACCAAAAGCCGGCGCGCTGATATCAGGTCCGGTCCATCCGCCCCGTTGGGGCTTAGCGAGTGAGAGGCGATCGTGCGACAGCAGAAATTTGGCCGCAAAGGCCCGGATGTATCCGTGATCGGGCAGGGCACCTGGTATCTCGACCGCGGCGACCGCAAGAGCGCGGTCGCGGCGTTGCGCCGCGGCGTCGATCTCGGGATGACCCACATCGACACCGCCGAGATGTATGGCGACGCCGAACTGGTAATCGCGGATGCGATCGAGGGGCAGCGTGACGATCTGTTTCTGGTCTCAAAGGTGTTGCCGAGCAACGCGTCGCGGCGCGGCACCATCACCGCCTGCGAACGGTCGCTGAAGCGGCTGAAGACGGATCACCTCGACTGTTATCTGCTGCACTGGCGCGGCTCCTATCCGTTCGAGGAAACGGTCGCGGCGTTCGACGAGCTGGTGTCGGCCGGAAAGATCCGTTCCTGGGGCGTCAGCAATTTCGATGTCGACGATCTCGACGAACTACTCGATGTCGCGGGCGAGGGCGCCATTGCCTGCAATCAGGTGCTCTATCATCTGCGGGAGCGCGCGATCGAGCATGCTGTCATACCGTGGTGCGAGCAGCATGGCGTCGCCGTCGTCGCCTATTCGCCGTTCGGGCATGATGACTTTCCGTCACCGCGCAGCAAGGGCGGCGAAGTGCTTCAGGCCATCGCGGATGCGCACAAGGCGACGACGCGTCAGGTCGCCTTGGCGTTTCTCACCCGCGCGCCGCAGGTTTTGGCGATTCCGAAAGCCTCCAGCGCGGAACACGCCGCCGACAACGCCGCGGCCGGCGATCTGAAGCTGAGCGATGGCGAGATCGCGGCGCTCGACAAGGCGTTTCCGCGCGGCCCGAAACCGCGCGGCCTGCCGATGCTGTAGCGGCTGCTTCTCCTTCGCCCCGCGCGGAACACACTTTCTAACGGAGTATTACCGTACAACGGCCGCGCGAGCTGCGGCAGGCCGCCGCGCCCGGTACGTGCATATCCGCATCCTGTTTTCAGGCCTAGTCGTCTCGGGGCAATTGGTGTTTTTTACAGCTTCGCCCGAGTCGATCCATACTGTCTTTCGAGATTGCCGTGACACCGCCCCCCGCCGCAGCCGCCAGGCTGGACAGCGCAGAATTGCCGTTGCCAGAGAAGAAGCCCGCCGCCAAGGCTCCCGTATCCAAGGCGCCGGCGCGCACCGATCATCCGTTCAAGGGCATCGCGCTGATTCTGGCCTCGACGATCTTTCTCGGCACCTCCGACGTGACCGCGAAATACCTGTCGGCGACTCTGCCGTCGATCGAGATCACCTGGATCAGGTTTCTGACCTTCGCGCTGATCATGCTGCCGGCGATGGTGCCGGGCTCGCCGCTGTTTGCGCTGCAGACCAACCGGCTCAGCCTGCATCTATTGCGCGGCCTCGGGATTTTGGGCTCGTCGCTGTTCTTCATCACCGGCTTGCGGTTTCTACCCATAGCGGAGGCCTCCGCCACCGGCTTCGTCGCGCCGCTGCTCGTCACCGCGCTGTCGATTTTCTTCCTCAGTGAAAAAGTCGGCCTGCGCCGCTGGATCGCGACCGGCGTCGGCCTGATCGGCGTCCTCATCATCCTGCGCCCCGGTACGGGTGCGTTTCACCCCGCCGCGTTCTTCCCACTGGTTTCGGCGCTTTGCTGGGCCTGCACGCTGATCATCACGCGGATGATGAGCGGCACCGAGCGCGCCATCACCGTGATGGCCTATTCGTCGATCGTCGGTCTCGTCATGCTCTCGGCGCTGGTGCCGTCGGTCTGGGTGACGCCGAGCTGGCACGACATTGCCTTCGGCGTCTTCATCGGCCTCGCCTCGACCGCGGGACAGTGGATCGTGGTATTGGCGTTCCGTTACGCCGACGCCTCGGTGCTGGCGCCGTTCTCCTACACGCAACTGCTCTGGGTCAGCGGCCTCGGCTTTGTGATCTTCGGCGAAGTACCTGACGTCTATACCGTCGTCGGCGCCGGCTTCATCGTCGCCAGCGGGCTCTATACCGCGCATCGCGAGCGGGTGCGTCGCTCGCAGCTTCTGGCTGTTGCGGCCGAGCCGTCGCCGAACGCCTGAGTCCCTTCGGCCTCCTGACTGCATCTGCGCGCTGTTCTCAATATCTCTCTGTGGTATGACGTAACAAAACCGCAGGAGGGGACGCCGATGCGCGCAGCTATTTTCCGGAACGGCGAGATCGTCGTCGACGAGATGCCGGAGCCGAAGCCCGGTTCGGGCATGGTGCTGGTCAAAACGCTGGCCTGCGGCATCTGCGGCTCCGACCTGCACGCGCGCAAGCACGCCCACCGCATGGTCGAACTTTCAAGACATTTTCCCGGCCGCAAGCCGATGGATCTTTCCCGCGACGTCGTGTTCGGCCACGAATTCTGCTGCGAGGTGCTCGACTACGGTCCGGACACGGCGCGCAAGTTCAAGCCCGGCACAAAAGTCTGCTCGCTGCCGGCGCTGCTGACGGCGCAGGGGCCGCAGGGCATCGGCTACTCCAACGACAATGTCGGCGCCTATGCCGAGCGCATGCTGCTGAGCGAGGCCCTGCTGCTGGAAGTCCCCAACGGCCTCGCCGCCGAACACGCCGCCCTGACCGAGCCGCTCGCGGTCGGTGTCCATGCGGTGGCGAAGGCCAATATCAGGGGTGGTGAGGTGCCGCTGGTGATCGGCTGCGGGCCCGTCGGCCTTGCCGTGATCGCCGCGCTCAAGATCAGGGGATTGCACCCGATCGTGGCGGCGGACTATTCGCCGGCGCGCCGGGCGCTCGCCGCAGAACTCGGGGCCGACATCGTGGTCGATCCGGCGCGGTCGCAGCCCTATGCGACCTGGGCCGAGCACGCCCAGATGTCGCCGGAGGAAAAGGCCGCGCGGCCGCCATTGCAGGCGCTGTTGCCCGCGCTGAAACCGGCGCTGATCTTCGAATGCGTCGGCATTCCCGGCCTGATCCAGCAGGTGTTCGAGGGCGCGCCGCGCGACGCCCGCATCGTCGTGGTCGGCGTCTGCATGGAAACCGATCGCTCCGAGCCGATGCTCGGCATCATGAAGGAACTGAACGTCCAATACGTTCTGGGCTACACGCCGGACGAGTTCGCCTATTCGCTGCGTCTGATCGCGGAAGGCAAGGTCGACGCCGCCTCGATGGTCACGGCCAGCGTCGGCATCGACGGCGTCGCGAAGGCGTTTGCCGATCTCGCCAATCCGGAAGCGCATACCAAGATCATCGTGGAGCCGTGGCGGTAGCTTTGTCGTCCCTGCGTCCCTGCGCCCGTGCGCTATCGCGCACCAAGCAGGGGCGACAGCTCTCAAAACTTCGCCGGCACGTACATCTCCGGTGGAACCGGTCCGCGGTGATAATCGGGGTTGCGGACCCGCGGCGGCAGGATCACCGGCGCGTGCTCTACGTCGGAATAGGGAATCTGCGTCAACAGATGCGCGATGCAATTGAGGCGGGCGCGCTTCTTGTCGACGGCATCCACAATCCACCACGGCGAGTCCGGCAGGTGGGTGTGCTCCAGCATGGTCTCCTTGGCCTTGGTGTATTGTTCCCACTCGCTGCGCGCCTGCACGTCCATCGGGCTCAGCTTCCACTGCTTCAGCGGGTCGTTGATCCGCATCGTGAAGCGGAACTGCTGTTCCTCGTCGGTGATCGAGAACCAGTATTTCAGCAGGATGGTGCCGGAGCGGATCAGCATGCGCTCGAATTCGGGCACCGACTTGAAGAACTCCTGGTACTGTTCCTCGTTGCAGAAACCCATTACGCGCTCGACGCCGGCGCGGTTGTACCAGCTGCGGTCGAACAGCACGATCTCGCCGCCGGCCGGCAGGTGCGAAACGTAGCGCTGGAAATACCATTGCGTCCGCTCGCGTTCGCTCGGCGCCGGCAGCGCCGCGACGCGGCAGATGCGCGGGTTGAGGCGCTGGGTGATGCGCTTGATCACGCCGCCCTTGCCGGCGGAGTCGCGGCCCTCGAACAGCACCACCACCTTCTGCTTGGAGTGCTGAACCCAGTCCTGCAGTTTCACCAGTTCGCCCTGCAGCCGCAGCAGCTCCCTGAAATAGATTTTACGATCGAGCTCCGGCCCTTCGTGAACAGCGTCGCCGTCGTCGAGCCTCTTGTCGTCGAGTTCGAGCTCGAGTTCTTCATCAAGCGTTTCGGCCATTTCCCGGTGGATGCGCTCGCGCAAGGCCAGTTCGGCGTTCAGTTCGGACGTGGTCATGGGATCTGTCTCTCCGCTCGGGCTATCGGCAAAAGACCATGGTTCGGCCACGTTACGGGCATGTGACAATTCACTAACCGGGAAGGTCGACGACCAGCCGTCCCTTGGCGGTGCGATCTCGCAAGGTCGCATATGCATCCAGAACCGTGTCGAGCGTGAAGTGTCTCGGATCGATCCGGGGCACGATCTTTCCCGCCTCGATCATTTCGGTGGCCTGGCGCAGGATTTCGCCATGATGCGCCCGGCCCTTGCCGGTCAATATCGGCAGCAGGGTGAACACGCCTGAGTAGGTCGCGGCGCGGAACGACAGCGGCGCAAGTGCGTGAGTGCCCCAGCCGAGCGCGCTGACGACGTGTCCGAATTGCGCCACGGCGTTGAAGGAAGCATCCAGCACCGCGCCGCCGACGGTATCGTACACCAGATCAAAACCCTGGCCCGCGGTGTGTTCGGCGACGTAGTCGGCGACCGGCGTCTTGTAATCGATGAAGGTCGCGCCGAGTTGTTCGATGTAGGCCTTGTCACCGGGCGAACCGGTGGCGAACACCCGCGCGCCGAGTGCGCGTGCGATCTGGACCGCGACATGGCCGACGCCACCGGCGCCGCCCTGGATCAGGACGGTCTGTCCGGATCGAACCTGCGCGCGATCGATCAGGCCTTCCCATGCCGTGATGATATTCAGCGGCAGGCTGCCGGCTTCCCGCATCGTCAGGTTGGCGGGCTTTGCCGCAAGCAGGTCGGCATCGACCGCGGCATATTGCGCCAGCGATCCCTGCAGGCCGCCGATACCGCCGGTCAATCCGTAGACTTCGTCGCCGCGTCGGAATCCGCTCACGCCGGAGCCAGTGGCTTCGACGACTCCGGCCATGTCCATTCCCAAAATGTTCGGCAGCGGATGACGCGCATGAGCGGCCTGGCCGGCGTGGATTTTGGTGTCGAGCGGTGTGACCCCGCTGGTGACGATCCGGACCAGAACCTGTCCGGCTTCGGGGCTCGGCCGCGCGAGCGACGTCACCCGGAACGGTGCGTTGGGCGCGTCGAGAACGGCTGCTTGCATGATGTCGTTGGTGGCCATGATGGGTTCTCCCTGATCGATGCCATCCAGATAGGCCGATACAACTTGTTTTGAAATCGACAAGAATGTAATTTATCCATTCAAATATGAATGGATAACCGCGCGATGGAATGGAGCGATCTGCGGATATTTCTGGCCATTGCCCGCGCCGGCACGCTCGGCGCCGCGGCGCGTAGTTTCGGGCAGAGCCAGCCGACCATGGGACGGCGGCTGCGCGCGCTGGAGACCGCGATCGGGCACACGCTGTTTCAGCGCACCGGCGACGGCTTCGTGCTGACCGACGAAGGTTCGGCGCTGCTGGCCCATGCCGAGCGGATCGAGGAAGAGGTGCTGGCTGCGCAGCGCCAACTTGACGGAGATGACCGGCAGCTTGGCGGAACATTGCGGATTTCATCTTCGGACTGGTTCGGCATCCACCTGCTGACGCCGGTGTTCGCCGAATTTGCAAAGCTTCAGCCCCGCGTCGTCATCGAACTTTTGACCGACCACCGGCTCTACAGCCTGCCGCGGCGCGAGGCCGATATCGCCTTTCGCATCACGCCGTTCCGGGAAGCGGAGGTGATTTCCCGCCGGCTGATGCACATCGAATACGGCGTCTATCTCAAGTCGGGCTTCAAGCCGCCGCGCGCCGGCGACGGCGCGGGAACACCGCTGATCACGATGGATATGGCGTTTAGCGATGTGCCCGATGCGGTGTGGTTGCAGCGCGTGCTGCCGAACGCTCACATCGTCTCGCGCAGCAACAACCGCGATGTACAAGCGCGAATGTGCGGGCAGGGTGCCGGCGTCGCCGTGCTGCCGCGTCCACTCGGAGACGGCATCGCCGGCGTCAGGCGTATCGACCTCGGCGAACAGCCGCCCGGCCGCAATACCTATGTCGGCTATCACCGCGATCTCAAGCGGCAAGCACGCTTGCGCGCGTTGCTCGATCTGGTGATCGAGCGGCTGGCGAATTGAACGGATCGTCATCACCCGCGCAGCCTCGTAGCCCGGATGAGCGCAGCGGTATCCGGGACACATGTGGCGGTGTCGCCGCCTGCGCAATCGAAATCTTCACGCAGCCCCTGCGACCAAGTAACCCGACGGGCAAATCACTTCTGATTTTCCGAAATGGTGTCAAGCCTGGGAATCAAAAATATTCCCGTTGCCGCGTCGGGCAAATCAGATCTAGGACTCCCGCCATCCTGTCCCGCCAGAGGGGCGTAGGCCATCGTCGCAAACGAGGGGCAGGGAGCGGTGGACGCCAGGTCGCGATTGACGAGCGTGGCTTGTGCGTACGGCGAAATCGATCGGGTCCGACGCCCCGGTGCTGGCGTCAAGTCGGTGGAAGCGAAAGCTGACGTCGATGATGGTGGCAAGAAAGCCGGTCACCAGGACGAACTCGTATAAGCCGTAAAGCCATTGCGCAGGGAAGGCCGGGTGTTCTCCGCTGCCCTGTATACTCATGTGCAGCATTACTACTGCGCATCGCACATGAGACCGCGGGTGCAGCGCGCACCCGGTCTTCCCTGCGCCCTCTTGTTTTCAGGGGGCAGACGAAATGTGAAACTTCGGGCAGAACATGCCGCGAGAACGAGAAGCGATGTTTGTAGGGTGGGTTAGCCGAAGGCGTAACCCACCGATTCCAAGCAAGATGGTGGGTTACGCTTCGCTAACCCACCCTACGGCCGCGCGACTACGAGGAGCGAAGCGTCGTGGCGTCACACCGGCAGCGCGATCGAGTACTTCACCTGGCTCAGTGCGAAGCTCGACTCGATCGAGGCGATGCCGTCGAGGCGGGTCAGCTTGTTTTTCAGGAACGCCTCATAGGAGGAGAGATCGGCGGCGACGACGCGCAAGAGGTAATCGCGGTTGCCGGTCATCAGATAGCACTCCAGCACCTCGTCCCATTTCGAGATCGCCTTGGCAAAGCGATTGAGGTCCTCTTCCTTCTGCCGCGCCAGCTTGATCGAGATGAAGACGCTGACATGCAGGCCGAGGGATTTCTGGTCGACGGTGGCGATATAGCGGCTGATGACGCCGCGCTGTTCCATCAGCTTGACCCGGCGATGACAGGGCGACACCGACAGGCCGACCTTGTCGGCCAGTTCCTGCATGGTGACGCGGCTGTCGGACTGCAGCTGGCTGAGGATTTTTCGGTCGATGGCATCGAGGGCGTGCATTGGAATGAACTCATTGTTTGAGGTCAGTTCGTGGGAACCTATCCCAATATTCGCGGGTATGTCGCGTTAATTTGAGATTTTTGGTGATCCTCCCGGCGCTAGAATTAGCCGTTGCCGCACCGCCGGGAGTACCGCCATGCCCATCGAACCCGCACGTCTCGAATTGCTGTCCGCGCTGGCGCGCAAGGTGCTCTGGCTGTCGTCGTGGACCATCCACCACGCCAACCACATCCGGCCCAATGTCGACGGCCTCAAGGTCGGCGGTCATCAGGCGTCCTCGGCCTCGCTCGCCAACATCATGTCGGCGCTGTATTTCTCGGTGCTGCGGCCGCAGGACCGCGTCGCGGTGAAGCCGCATGCCAGCCCGGTGTTCCACGCCATCCAGTATCTGTTCGGGCATCAGACCCGCGACAAGCTGGAGAACTTTCGCGGCTATAAGGGCGCGCAATCCTATCCGTCGCGCACCAAAGACGCCGACGACGTCGATTTCTCCACCGGCTCGGTCGGGCTCGGCGTCGCGCAAACGCTGTTCTCGTCGCTGGTGCAGGATTACGTGTCCGCGCATGGCTGGATGAAGGAGCGCCCGGAGGGGCGGATGATCGCTTTGGTCGGCGACGCCGAAATGGACGAAGGCAATATCTTCGAGGCGTTGCTGGAAGGCTGGAAGCACGGCTTGCGCAATACCTGGTGGATCGTCGACTACAACCGCCAGAGCCTCGATGCGGTCGTGCGCGAAGGACTGTGGGAAAAATTCGAATCCATGTTCCGCAATTTCGGTTGGGACGTGGTGATCGTGAAATACGGCCGGCTGATGCAGGCGGCGTTCGCCGAACCCGGCGGCGAGGCGCTGAAGCGCTGGATCGATAATTGCCCGAACCAGATGTACGCCGCGCTGTGTTTCCAGGGCGGCGCTGCGTTCCGCAAGCATCTGCACGACGACATCGGCGACCAGGGCCGGGTGACGCAACTGATCGACCGCCGCAGCGACGAGGAATTGCTGGCGCTGATGTCCAATCTCGGCGGACACGACATGGCCAGCATGATCGAGGCGTTTGAAGCGATCGATCACGATCGCCCGGTCTGCTTCATCGCCTACACCATCAAGGGCGTCGGCCTGCCGATGCAGGGCCACAAGGACAACCATGCGGGGCTGATGACGGTCACGCAGATGGAGAAGTGGCGTACCTCGCAGAACATCCGTCCCGGGCACGAATGGGACAAGTTCGAGGGGCTGTCGCAGCCGCAAGCCGAACTGGAAGCGTTTCTCAAGAACGTGCCCTTCAACCAGGAAGGTCGCCGCCGTCTGACCGCTGATGTCATCGAGGTGCCGCAACAGCTCACCTTCAAGCCGGCGGCGCAGATGTCGACCCAGCAGGGCTTTGGGCTGGTGCTCAACGAGCTGGCGCGCGGCGATACCGAACTGGCGTCGCGCATCGTCACGGCGTCGCCCGACGTCACCGTGTCGACCAATCTCGGTGCCTGGGTCAACCGTCGTGGACTGTTCGCCAAACTGGAAAATGCCGACCTGTTCAAGCAGGAGAAAATTCCCTCGACCTTCAACTGGCACTATTCACCGAAGGGCCAGCATATCGAACTCGGCATCGCCGAGATGAACCTGTTCATCCTGCTGTCGGCGCTTGGCCTGTCGCATTCGATCAACGGTGCGCGACTGCTGCCGGTCGGCACGCTGTACGATCCCTTCATCCAGCGCGGCCTCGATGCGCTGAACTATGCCTGCTACCAGGATGCGCGCTTCATGGTGGCGGCGACGCCGTCGGGCATCACGCTGGCGCCGGAAGGCGGCGCGCATCAGTCGATCGCAACGCCGCTGATCGGCATGGCGCAGGATGGCCTGGCCTCGTTCGAGCCGGCCTTTGTCGACGAACTCGCCGTGATCATGGGCTGGGGTTTTACGCACATGCAGCGCGAGGCCGGCGAGGGCGGATCGGTCTATCTGCGGCTGTCGACCCGCACCATCGACCAGCCGCAGCGGATCATGACGCCGGATTTGCAGCGCGACATCACCGACGGGGCCTATTGGCTGCGCGAGCCCGGGCCGAACTGCGATCTCGTGATCGCCTATACCGGGGCGGTGGCGCCGGAGGCGGTCGAGGCGATCGGCCTGCTCGGCGAGAGCCGCCGGGACGTCGGCCTGCTGGCGGTCACCTCGGCCGACCGGCTGCATTCGGGTTGGACCGCCGCACGGAATTTGCGCCGCGACCGTCGCGGCGTGCAATACCTCAGCCATGTCGAAAAACTGCTGGCACCGCTGGGCCGGGACTGCGGCATCGTCACCGTGATTGATGGCCATCCGGCCGTACTGGGCTGGCTCGGCAGCGTCCGCGGACACCGGGTCGAGGCGCTCGGCGTCGAGACGTTCGGCCAGACCGGCACGATTGGCGACCTCTACCGCCACCACGGCATCGACGCCAACGCGATCATCGATGCGGCCGAAAGCCTCACCGTCGGCGCCCCCGTGCGGCACCGCAAAATGGCGGTGTAGGCACCTTAGACACTTTCTATGCCGCGCGACCCCCACCCCAACCCTCCCCCGCAAGCGGGAGAGGGGGCGCATCGGGGTTGAGGCGAAAGGAGCGCACACGAAGTTGATCGACTTGCAGAAATGGCGGTGCCGAATTTTGTTTCCAGTATTCGCCGCGAGGTCTCCCTCTCCCGCTTGCGGGGGAGGGCCGGGGTGGGGCCTCTCCGCACGGATTGATGCCGAAGACATCAGCTTGCATCCCTCTCGTCCCTGACCTTATATCCAGCCCGTGCCGCAACGCGGCGTCCCGCATATGGTGGGTTCAAATATCCGGGCTTTCGTGCAAGGATGCCTGCCGAACGCTTCCGTTCCCCTTACATTCGCCCCGAAATAAAGAGGTTTCCGATGGTCAATCGCATGCAATTCTACATCGATGGCGCCTGGGTCGATCCCGTCGTCAAGAAGTCCACGCCCGTCGTCAACCCGGCGACCGAAGAAGCGATGTATGAGGTTGCGCTCGGCTCCAAGGCCGACGTTGACAAGGCGGTCGCCGCCGCCAAGCGCGCGTTCACGACCTTCTCGCAGACCACCCGTGAAGAGCGCGTCGCCCTGCTCGAGAAGATCATCGAGGTCTACAAGGGCCGCATGAAGGACATCGGCGCCGCCGTGTCCGACGAAATGGGCGCACCGCTGCCGATGGCCGAACGCCTGCAGGCCGGCGCCGGCCTCGGCCACATCGCCTCCACGCTGGAAGTGCTGAAGAACTATCATTTCGAGGAAAACATCGGCACCGCTACGGTGCTGCGCGAGCCGGTCGGCGTCATCGGCATGATCACGCCCTGGAACTGGCCGTTGAACCAGATTGCCTGCAAGGTCGCACCTGCGCTTGCCGCCGGCTGCACCATGATCCTGAAGCCGTCGGAATTCACGCCGTCCTCGGCGCTGATTTTCGCGGAAATCCTCCATGAAGCGGGCGTGCCGAAGGGCGTGTTCAACCTCGTCAACGGCCTCGGGCCGGAGGTCGGTGCTGCCATGAGCGAGCACCCGGACATCGACATGATCTCGTTCACCGGCTCGACCCGCGCCGGCGTCGACGTCGCCAAGCGCGCGGCGCCGACCGTGAAGCGCGTCAGCCAGGAGCTCGGCGGCAAGTCGCCGAACGTCATCCTCGAAGGCGCCGACCTCGCCAAGGCTGTCACCGGTGGCGTGATGCACATGTTCAACAACTCCGGACAGTCGTGCAACGCGCCGAGCCGGATGATCGTGCCGCTGTCGAAGATGAAGGAAGTCGCCGCCATCGCGAAGGCGGTTGCCGACAAGACCAAGGCGGGCGATCCGCGCGCCGAAGGCACCACCATCGGTCCGGTCGTCTCGCGCATCCAGTGGGACAAGATCCAGGCGCTGATCCACAAGGGCATCGAGGAAGGTGCAACGCTGGTCGCCGGCGGTCCGGGTCTGCCCGAGGGCGTCAACAAGGGCTTCTATGTCCGCCCGACCATCTTCGCCGACGTCACCAACGACATGACGATCGCCCGCGAGGAAATCTTCGGACCGGTGCTCACCATCCTCGGCGCCAAGGACGAAGCGGAGGCGGTGAAGATCGCCAACGACACGCCCTATGGTCTGGCCGGTTACGTCACCGGCGACACCGTGGAAAGCGCGCGCCGCGTCGGCCGCCAGATTCGCGCTGGCAACGTCAACCTGCAGGGCGTTCCGAACGACCGCACCGCGCCGTTCGGCGGCTACAAGCAGTCCGGCAACGGCCGCGAGTGGGGCAAGTACGGTCTGGAAGAATATCTCGAAGTGAAGGCGGTCGCCGGCTACAACGCCGCGTAAGCATCTCGCGAGAGACAAGAATAACAGCGCCGGGGCGGGATCACCGCCCCGGCGTTTCTATTTCGGTGTCGTCCCTGCGCACGCAGGGACCCATAACCACAGTTGTTTCGCGCTACGCAAAATCGTCGAACAGCGTGCTTCTACAATTGAGGACACGGCGTATGGGTCCCTGCGTTCGCAGGGACGACAGTTGAGGTTACCCGCCGATCGCGCCCTGCGTATTCACATACAGCGCGTAGATCGACTGGCTCGCCGCCATGAACAGCCGGTTGCGCTTGACGCCGCCAAAACACAGGTTGGCGCAGCGTTCGGGCAGCGCGATGCGGCCGATCATGACGCCGTCGGGCGCATAGACCACGACGCCGTCGAGTTCGGGATCGCCCATGCCCCAGCCGCACCACAGATTGCCATCGATGTCGCAGCGCATGCCGTCGGGCGTACCCGGACCCGCGTCGATGAAGACGCGCTTGTTGGAAATCCTGTCACCGCCGGCCGACACGTCATAGGCCAGGATCTTGCGGTTCGGCACGCCGCGGGATTCCACGACGTAGAGAATTTTTTCGTCCGGCGAGAAGCACAGCCCGTTCGGTCCGAGCACGCCCTCGGCGACGATGCTGGCCTTGCCGGTGGTGCCGTCAAGCCGGTAGACATTGGCGTCGATTTCGGGATCGGCCTTGTAGCCCTCGTAATTGCCGAGCAGGCCGAAAGTCGGATCGGTGAACCAGATCGAGCCATCGGATTTCACCACGACGTCGTTCGGCGAGTTCAGCCGCTTGCCGTCAAAGGAATCGATCAGCACCGTGATCGAGCCGTCATACTCGGTTCGGGTGACGCGGCGGCCGCCGTGCTCGCAGGTGACGAGACGGCCCTGGCGGTCGCGGGTGTTGCCGTTGGCGAAGTTCGACGGCTTGCGGTAGATGCTGACCGCGCCGGTTTCCTCTTCCCATTTGAGGATGCGCTGGTTCGGAATGTCGCTGCACAGGAGATAGCGCCCGTCGCCGAACCAGACCGGGCCTTCGGCCCAACGCAGCCCGGTGGTCAGCCGCTCCACCGCCGACAACTTCAGCCAGTATTTTTCAAAGCGCGGGTCCAGCGCATGGATAGCCGGATCGGGATAGTACGTCGCCGGACGCCAGCCGGCCGAATGAGACGATGCCTCGGACATTTGCTGTTCTCGTTGTTGTTGCGTTTCCGTAGTGCGGCGGATTTGACATTCGCACAGTATTTCCGCTGACTGTCCATGCGAATGTCAAATCATAAGAGCCGCACTACCATTATATTTTGGCCAGTGTCCTCTCGGTTCGAACATTCGTAACAGAATTTGCGGCGCCACTGTACGAATGTTCGAACCGGGACACTGACGGTTTGGTTTGCTATCATCCCCGGCCTGTGACCGCAAATCCGTCGCAGGCATGAGGCAAGACAAGAGGGAAGAAATGCCACGCATATTGATGACCGGCGCGGCCGGCGGGATCGGTACATCCCTGCGCAAGCTGCTGCCGCCGATCTATTCGGACCTGCTGCTGAGCGACCTGAAGGCGCCGGCCGATCTCGGCAAGAATGAAAAATTCAAGGCCGCGGATCTGGCCGATCCGGCGCAGGTCGAGGCGCTGTGCGAAGGCGTCGACGGCATCCTGCATTTCGGCGGCTATTCGGTCGAAGGTCCCTGGGACGATATCCTGCAGTCCAACATCATCGGCGGCTACAACCTGTTCGAGGCCGCGCGCAAGCAGGGCGTCAAGCGCGTGGTGTTCGCCTCGTCGAACCATGCTGTCGGCTTCTACCCGCGCCACCACCGGATCGGCACCGACGTCACCGCGCGGCCCGACAGCCGCTACGGCGTCAGCAAGGTGTTCGGCGAAGCCGTTGGCGCGCTCTATGCCGACAAGTATGGCCTTGGCGTTACCTGTATACGCATCGGCAATTTCGGTGAGGCGCCGCTCGATCATCGCCGGCTTGCGATCTGGCTGAAGCCGGAAGACCTGGTGCAGCTCTGCCGGATCGGCCTCGATCATCCCGGCATTCATTTCGAGGTGCTCTACGGCGCCTCCTACAACGAGCGCGCCTGGTGGGACAACCATCGCGCCTATGACCTCGGCTACCGGCCGACCGGCCGGGCTGAGGATTTTCGCGAGCACGCGATGGCGGAGCAGGCCAAGCTCAAGCCCGATGCCGTCGGCGATTTCTACCAGGGCGGCACGTTCTGCAGCATCGAGTTCAGCGGCGACAAGAGCAAGATCGCGGACTGGAAGAAGTGACGATCTCTATTCCTCACATGGCGGCGGATTCTCGGTGCGCTTCAAGCGCTCCTTTAATTCGTCGCCGGTCACTTCAGCCACCTTCGGCGGCCCGCCGGCCGGGCCGTCGAAGGCCTCGGCGAAACCCGCCAGCGGAAAGGCGAGGCTGACGGCTTGATGGTCGCGCGTCGCTGCTTCGACGCTGATCGTGCGTGCATGCTTCAGGCCTTCGATGAAGGTCGTGTCGATGTCGAGCTTGCCGCGGCAGCCCAGTTCCTGGCAGACCGGATCGGCGACGGGAATCGGGGCGCCCTGATCAATCTGGACGGCGAGGGTGCCGTCCAGTGCGCGCCTGGTCACCAGATTGATCGACAGGCTTCGCTGTTTGCCATCGCGGATCCAGACGGCGATGCCGCCGCCCGAAGGCTGACACGCGCCCTTTGCGCCGGACGAAGTGAAACAATCCGAATTGCCGTCGGGCCGATTGACGCAAATCTTCGCCCATGGCTGGTAGGTGAGTTGCCGAGCTCTCGTGTCATTGGCGGCTTCGGCTGTCCCGGCACCCCATGCGACACCCGTCGCGATCAGTGAGGACAATATGGGCAGGCGCTTCATGAGAGGGCTCTTCGCTCAGCCGATAGCGGCACTCTACGGATTTGGCTTGTCCGCAATACGGCCGAGATAGTCCGACTTGCTGAACTGCATGTGATCGACACAAAGCTGCGCCAGCGCCCAGCTGTCGCGGCCCTTCAAAAGCTCGATCATGAGTTCATGCTGGCGTCGCGACAGCGCCAGCCCTTCGGTGTCGGCGAGGTTCTTGGCGCGCATCGGCAGCGTGAGGTTCATGTAGTCCTGCAGCGAACGCACCAGATAGGGATTGCCGCAAGCGGCGAACAGCGCGACGTGGAAGGCGTCGTTGGTTTCGTGAATGCCGCGCAGATCCTGCGCGTCGGCCTTGGCGCAGTAGTGCCGCTGCAACTCGCTCAACTGTTCGATAAGGCTGGCGGACGCGGGGAGCGCGATCATCAGCGCTGCCTGCCGCGTCAGCATTTCTCGCACCTCGTAGATCTGCCGCACTTCCTCGGCCGAGTAGAACCGCACGGTGGCGCCGATGTTCTTCTCGCGCAGCACGATGCCCTGGCGTTCGAGCTGAAACAGGCCCTGGCGCACGAAATGCCGGCTGGCGCCATAGCGCGTCATCAGCGTGTCCTCGACCAGCCGCGAGCCCGGCGCGAAGCGGCCGAAGATGATGTCCTCTTCCAGCCTGCGGATGACTTCGGCCTGTTCCTCCTCGCGCGTCAACGCGGAGCCTTCGCCCGAGGATTCCTGCGGCTTCATCGCAAAACCTCCCAACCTGACAGCCGATAGCAGTCCTCGACCAGCCGCAGCGTTTCGAGATTGTCCTGCGGCGCCGTCTCGAACGGCGTGTTGTCCCGCAACGAATTCACAAAATGCGCGATCGTGCGGTTGTAGGACCCCTGATATTCGGTAGTGAGGTCGTAAGTCTGCTCTTTGGGCGATGCGCCGGAACAGGTGAGCTGTGGCCCGTCGAGCCGGATCGCGCCGCTGTCGCCGAGAATTTCGAGGCGGTCGACCTGCGTGGCCGGATGCCCGTGCGCGGCAAAACTGGCGAACACCGAAACGCCGGCGCCATTGCCGGTTTCAAGCTGGATGGCCGCGCCGTCTTCGCCTGCCAGTTGGTCGCTCGATCGCGACAGCCGCGCCGCCGTCACGCGCAATGGCCCGAGCAGCATGCGCAGCGTATCGAGATGATGGATCAGGACCTCCGCGACCAGCATGCGCCGTTCCCGGCGCATGAAGGGTTGCCGCTCCAGCGCCGGGCAGAGGCCGTCGGGTCCGGGCAATACGCCCGAGGTCAGCAGTGTGAGTTGCTCCTGCTTGATATTGCCGATGCGGCCTTCGCGCAGCCACGCCGCGGCGTCACGGTAATAGCCGCGAAAACGCCAGTTCTCATGCACCATCAGCCGCGTCTGGTCCGCGACCTCGGCGGCGAGTTCGGTTGCTTCGGATAAATTGGGCGCGAGCGGTTTCTGGCACAGTACCGGCAGATGCCGTTTCGCCGCGAGCCGCACCAGCGGCGCGTGCATTTCGCGCGGAGCCGCGATATCGATGGCGTCGAGTTCGATTGCCGCGAGCATCGCTTCGGCGCTGGCATAGGTGTTCGGAATTGCAAATTCGCTCGCCCGTCGTGCGGCATTGTCCGCGGAGGGATCGGCGACCGCCACGACGCGGGCCTGATCTGGTAGGTTGGCCCAGGCGATCAAATGGTGGCGGCTCACCATGCCGGCGCCGATCAGGCCAATGCGCAGCGGCTGGGTCATGGGCGCTTGTTTCCGGTCATGGCCGGAAATCAGCACGCAGCCGTTCTATTGTCAATAATACTGCGATTTTGGTCGTCGCATTGCGTGGTTTTGGCGACAGATAATCACATATTGACAATAATTCTGTTGGCTCCTTTAGTGCAGGCCACACCGCGACAGGAATTAAAGAAATGGCTGACGACGGACTTCGCAAGGGATTGGCGAGCTATGGCGACGCCGGGTTTTCGCTGTTCCTGCGCAAGGCCTTCATCAAGGCGATGGGCTATTCCGACGACGCACTCAATCGCCCGATCGTCGGCATCACCAATACCTACAGCGATTACAATCCCTGCCACGGCAACGTGCCGCAGATCATCGAGGCCGTGAAACGCGGCGTGATGCTGTCAGGTGCGATGCCGATGGTGTTCCCGACCATCTCGATTGCCGAAAGCTTCTCGCATCCGACCTCGATGTATTTGCGCAATCTGATGGCGATGGATACCGAGGAGATGATCCGCGCCCAGCCGATGGACTCCATTGTGGTGATCGGCGGATGCGACAAGACCTTGCCGGCGCAGATCATGGCGGCAGTCTCGGCCGATCTGCCGACCGTAGTCATTCCGGTCGGGCCGATGGTGGTCGGGCATCACAAGGGTGAGGTGCTGGGCGCCTGCACGGATTGCCGGAGGCTGTGGGCGAAATATCGCGCCGGTGAAATCGACGACGTCGAGATCGAAGCCGTCAACGGCCGGCTCGCACCGTCGGTCGGTACCTGCATGGTGATGGGCACTGCGAGTACGATGGCATGCATCACCGAAGCGCTCGGCCTGTCGCTGCCGATGAGCGCGACGATTCCGGCGCCGCATGCCGAACGGTTTCGTTCCGCGGAAGCGAGCGGCCGGGTTGCCGCCGCGATGGCGATCGCGAAGGGACCGAAGCCGAGCGAATTCCTCACCGCGTCGTCGTTCCGCAACGCGCAAGTGGTGCTGCAGGCGATCGGCGGTTCGACCAACGGGCTCATTCATCTCACCGCAATCGCCAACCGTACCAAACATCGCATCGACCTCGAAGGTTTCGACAAGCTCGGCCGCGAAGTGCCGGTGCTGATCGACCTCAAGCCGTCCGGCGAGCATTACATGGAACACTTCCATCATGCCGGCGGTGTGCCGAAGCTGATGGCGCAACTCGGCGATCTCCTTGATCTCGACGCAAAAACCATCACGGGGGCGACGCTGCGCGATGTCGTCGCCGGCGCCGAGGAGGTGCCGGGACAGGATGCGATCCGGCCGCGTGACAATCCGATCAAACCGGAAGGCGCGATGGCGGTGCTGCACGGCAACCTCGCGCCGCGCGGTGCCGTGATCAAGCACTCGGCGGCGAGCCCAAAACTGTTGCAGCATACCGGCCGCGCCGTGGTGTTCGAGTCGGTTGAGGACATGACGCTGCGGGTCGACGATCCCGCGCTCGATGTTACCGCCGACG
>JAIEPP010000131.1 GCA_019748335.1 Xanthobacteraceae bacterium | reverse complement strand
CCGTACATCACACCGATCTTCATGCGGATCTGGTTGATGAAGATCACCATGGTGTGGGACTTGTTGATCGAGGCGGTCAGCTTGCGCAGCGCCTGGCTCATCAGCCGCGCCTGCAGGCCCGGCAGCGCATCGCCCATTTCGCCTTCGAGCTCGGCCTTCGGCACCAGCGCCGCAACTGAGTCGATCACCAGCACGTCGACGGCGCCGGAGCGCACCAGCGTGTCGCAGATTTCCAGCGCCTGCTCGCCGGTGTCGGGCTGCGAGATCAGGAGTTCGTCGATGTTGACGCCGAGCTTGCGCGCATAGACCGGGTCGAGCGCGTGTTCGGCGTCGATGAAGGCGCAGATGCCGCCCTTCTTCTGGGCTTCCGCCACCGTGTGCAGCGCCAGCGTGGTCTTGCCTGAAGATTCCGGCCCGTAGATCTCGACCACCCGTCCCTTGGGCAGGCCGCCGACACCGAGCGCGATGTCGAGCCCGAGCGATCCCGACGAAATCGTCTCGATGTCCATCGACCGGTCGTTCTTGCCCAGCTTCATCACCGAGCCCTTGCCGAACTGGCGCTCGATCTGGGAGAGCGCGGCGGACAGGGCCTTGGTCTTATCCATGGAGGATCCTTCGACGATACGCAGGGCAGTGGCGGACATAGGTCGTGCTCCTTATGGCGGGGATTCGCTAGCGGGACAAACGGGGCTAAGAAAGGTTCGGATTCGGTTGGTGTTGGAACTTGCGTACCACGTTTGTTCTCTGTTCGCAATATGTTCTTTTTGGGCGTGCTGGCCCGTCCCCCCCCCCCCCCAGTGACCTCATTTGAAAATTGTCGTGGCCCGGTTTGATCTTACGGAACGAATCCGAGCGAAATCCGTACTGGTTCAAACAGGTGGCCCGGTTGCTCTCCGCCTGAATGGGGGCGGAGCCAATGTGCGATAAGTGCGATGAGATCGACAAGACGATCGAGCGGTACCGCCGGATAAAGGCAAGAATCCTGGACCAGGCCTTTGTGGACCGGGCCAAGGAATTGATTGCCGAACTGGAAGCGGACAAAGCGGCCCTCCACCCGGAGTAAGGTCCATATCACGGTGAAAAACTTCACCCGGTGAGCAAAATGGAACAGCGCCGCGGATTTTCCAGTTCCATGATCGACGATGGGCCAAATCATCACAGCACCCGTCTCGTGCCGCTTTGCAGCCCTCGGAGCGAATGCGTGCGAGGGTGAGTTTTGCGCCTATGACTTCCCTGCCTGCGAGAGCTGTCCAAGGTCGACCGCAAACAAGTTGCCGAAACTCGAGGACCCGATGAAGTCGCTCATCTGGTGCGGCTGGATCAACGGAATAGCGGGCTTGAAGAAGTGACTGAAATGTCGTCCACGCCCCCGAAGACTGGAGCGGAAACGCCGTCACACCGCTGTGGCAACTGCGGCGAGAACATGCGGCATCTGGTCAATCTTCGCGGCGCAGGTCCCCGTCCCGCACAGCAGATATTCCGTTGCGACAATTGCAGCGCAGTCATTTCAGCGCCCTGGTAAGGCCGCCGCGACTGGCGGCCTGTTCTTTTTTGTCTCGATTTCGAGATTCAAGGCCGCGGAGGTCCAGGCGCGCGGTTCATGACCCAGCGGCACGCAACGGAACCCGTTCTCAGCCGGAGAACCACGGACAACCGCACGCCTATTCGTGTAAGAAAATCTTGATGCATCGCACCTAACGATGACGATCATCATTCATGGCTGGGTGATGACCCAATCGACGGAATCCCCGCCCTTCTCAGGGGCGGCTTTTCTTTTTCGCGCGTGCGTCGCTGGCTTGCCGATCTGCCCGAGGCTTGCTCACCCGGCCGACATGACCGCCATTGCAATGACCGCGAGCCAGCCGACGATGACGAGCGCTGCGACGGCGCCCACGGTTATTCTGGCCTTCTCCTTGAGCGTATAATCGCGCATCGCATGGCCCCTGCCGGCGACCGCCCTGATAGCAGAATTCCGCCGCACGCGGGTGTCGGCCATGGTGAACGCTTCGTTATGAATTGAAGCGCTGTCGCGGTTCAGCCTGAACCCTCCGTCAATGCAACCGCGCTATGACATTGGCCATGGAGCAAGAAATTACCGATGCCGCCGAGGAAACCCTGCTGCAGAACCTGCAGCGGCGTTACGCCTATCTGGCCGCATGGCTGGTGCGGTTCAACCGGGCGCCG
The DNA here is from genome assembly GCA_019748335.1 of Xanthobacteraceae bacterium. Lineage (GTDB taxonomy): Bacteria > Pseudomonadota > Alphaproteobacteria > Rhizobiales > Xanthobacteraceae > Bradyrhizobium. Next base: position 25,984 of record JAIEPP010000131.1, on the reverse strand, counting down.
GAGCCGGCCCGCCTGCCGGAGCCGGTGCGACTGCTGGCCCCGCCCAGAACGCCGGTCCCGCCGCGCCAGCCGCATCCGGCGCGCCCCGCGTAAGTCAGCCCCATTCGGCGGTGTCCGCCCCGGCGCTCCCCACATTGCCTAAATGTTAGACGACAGTTTTGGATTCCCGTGGTTGTATATTCCTTACAACAACACCCATGGGAGAGGACGCATGAAGACGGTCGCGATCATCCTGTCACTCGCATTGTCAGGCGTTGCGTTGTCATCCGATGTCACCCCGGCGTCGGCGACCAAAATGAACGGCAAGTGCTGCCAGTCTTCCGACGGCGGCCGTTCGGCGCGGTATCTACGGATCATGGCCCGCCGCGCCATCCCCCACACCTGCAGCGCCTATGCCGCGTCCTGCATCCGCGATACCGCCGACATGACGGACGGGGTCCGGATGTGCATGGCCGCCAAGGCGCAGTGCCTGCAGACCGGCGTTCATGTCGGCCCCTATAGCGGCAGGCACTATGCCGGCATGGCGAGGCTGTAGCGATCGGCCGGATCCGGCGCTTGTTTCGACGCGTTGCTCCGCCACGAACCGATGCCTGCCCCCGGATCAAATCCGAGGGCATGCGTGGCTGGTAAACGCCCCAGCCTGTTCGTCGCCGTGTTGAACCTTTTGAATTCCCGCCAGACATATTCGTGCCTGGGACATTGCATCACTCGGGGAATAGGCCTGCGCCGCCAAGCGACCATATTCCGCTTGCGCGGCGCAGCGCTTTTTGCAGTCGCTCATGCGACCTTGCGCTTCTTTCAAAACCGTGACCCAGCCCTGCAGCAGCACGACTGTTCACGCGAGGCGCTCTGCTGTACAAGTCCGCAGCTTCTTCCAGAATTAGGAAAGGAGCTTTTTCGTGAACGAACTGTATTCCTGGCTTTCAGGCCAGCATCCCGGTCTCCGGACCTTCAAAATCCTCCAGCTCAAATTGGCCCGGCTCGCCGCCGATCATCCCGAGCAACGCGCGATGTGCTGGCTGTTGCGCGGGATCATCGACAGCTATGTCGAGGAGTTCGACGAAGCGCCGCTGCCGACGGCAACAGCCGACCGCGCCTACCAGCGGCTGCTGCGGACGCTTGCGGAATTCGATGCCGCGGCCGAGCCGGCTAGGCTGCTTGGGGAACTGAACCGGCTGGCGGAACTCGATCTATCGCGATAGCGCGGCGGATTGCGCCAGAGCAGAACCGGGCTCTAGTTTATTGTTCTGACGCGTTTTCTTCACGCGAACCGGCGTCCACTTCGCTCGAAAACGCTCTCTAGGTGCACTATTGAACAGGTGGAGCTTTTGGTTCCATCTGGGTTGAGGGGCGCCCGCCCCATGTGCCCCTGCCGGCAATTTTCCGTTTAGCAGGGTGTCTTGGCCCGCCTATTCCCATGCTTGAACGCGCATCAATAAATAACTACAACCTTAGGTGATATTTCCGGGTTGAATGCCGGCGATCGGTCGGTGCGGGACTTTGCATGATCCACAGAGGTATCGAATACACCGTAACGGCGGTCACTCCGGGGATCTGGAAGTGGCAATTCAGGATCGGCGATCGGGTCGTGACTGGCAGGACCGAGGCCAAGCTTCAGCTGCTTGCCGTGCGGCGGGTTCAGCTGCGGATTGACCGTGAGCTGAAGAAGAACGCGGCGCAATGACCTGCGAATTTCCGAAATGATAAAGCTCTAGTCCGCGCTGGCGAGCCGCCGCATCGTGAACTCGATGTCGCCATCGGGCAGCTCGCGCCAGCTTTCGACCGAACTCATATAGGCTGCCTTCGGGTAGCGGCTGAGGAAGTCGCGCGCCCTGCTCCGCGCCTTGTCGCGCGGCAGCGTGAAGGTCTCGCGCAGATAGCCATCGTCGGGTTTGCGGCCCGGCTGGCGCCGGCCGGCCATCCGGCTTGCGAGATCGCGCGGACGAAAGCCCAATGTCGTAACTCCAGACCACAGGACGACCGGCTGAATATAGGAGCGGCGGCGAATGAATCCCAGTGGCCGCCGTTTGGCTTTACTGGCTACGCTGCGCGCTGCTTCCGGTCTGGGTCTGGGTCTTGGGTTTGGGCTTGGCGGGCGGAGACGCCGCAGCCTTCGGAGCTTCGTTGCTCCGCACCGTGCCCCACGGATCGGACGAGGCCTTGGCATCGGGAATTTTGCGCAAGGAATCCCGGTAGGCCTTTTCCTTGATCGCCTCCGCTTCCTTTTCCTCAGGGGTCTTGGATGACAGCTCCGGGATCAGGTTGATGTTCGGCGTTTGCGCGTAGGCCGGCACCATCAACAGCACCATCACCGCAGCCGCGCTCAGCATTCTCATGACGCTCTCCTTTGGGACACCAGCCTTTTTGGGAAGCCAGCCTCGCATTTTGATCAGGATATCACCGCGGCTGCCACGCCGCCAAGCATCCGGCGCCATTTTCAGGCTAGCCCGCGGGTATTCCTTTCCGCCAAATGCTCCCTACAATGCCCCGCAAACAAGATCGGGGCGAGGAACGGAACATTCATGCAGCAGCAAGCCGCGGAATTTGGCATCGGGGAAGCAAGGCGCGTGCTTGGCGAGGTATTTGCGCCGTGGGTGCTGGACCTCGACCTGTCGATCGAGGGTTTCGATTTCACCCCGCCGGCGGCCGCGACGGCCGACTGGCAGCCGGGCGCCATCCTGCGGATGCCGTTTTCGGAACGATTGTGCCGCAACGGCGGCGTGGTCTGCGGCCAGGCGCTGATGGCGTTTGCCGACACCGCGATGGTGATCGCCAACCTCGCCGCCAACCGCGGCTACCGGCCGATGACGACGGTCGACCAGACCACGCATTTCATGCGCGCGGCGACCTCCGACGTGCTGGCCGACGCCCGCGTGGTACGCCTCGGGCGCACCATGAGCTTCGGCCGTGTCACGCTGTTGGGCGCCACCGACAACAAGCCGGTAGCGATGGTTTCCAGCGCTTTTGCGATGTTGAACGCCTAGATGGCGTTCTTGAGCGAAGTGGATACCGGTTCGCGTCAAGAAAACGCGTCAAACCAAAGATATCCTACTTGCCGAGAATCGCTTCCGCGGCATTGACGATGCTCATGGTCGGATTCTTCCCGCAATAGGTGCCGAACTTCTTGGCGTTTTCGACGAACACGTCGGTATCGATGACGGCTTCGTCGGAATCGCCCTTGTACCAGCCATCCATCCAGGTCAGCACCATCTTGATGCCGTCGTCGCCGCTCTCGACGAACTGCTTGCAGGTCATGGTCGAGAGGTCGAGCACGACGGCATTCGCCGGCACGGATGACAGCGTCAAGGCGGCGGCAAACAGGATCGAAACGGTCGTCTTCATGATGATCTCCCCTGGCGCATCATGGGAAGCACGTGACGCGGAAGGCTTGTGAAGCGAAGGCTTGCACACCATGCCGGAGAACCGCGCCGGCAGGTTCCCCGGGCATGTGGTAAACGAAATCCGAACCTCTGTGCAAGCACGGTGAGGTTCGGATCTAATTGCTCGTCATTCCGCCGCGGTATCAGCCGTCATCCGCAATGCTACGGATGTGTGACGATGATCGAGCGCGCGATGAGCGCCTCAGTAGCCGCCTCGACCGCGACCGCCATAGTTGCCTCCGCCGCCACCGTAACCGCCACCACCGATGCCGATACCGATGCCGACACCAACCGGCGGGCCTGCCGGCTCGTACACCTCGCGCGGCGGCGGACGGCGATAGACCACGACGTCATCGTCGGGTTCGCGATAGCGCGGCGGCGGCTTGCGGTCGACGCGCTTCGGCGGCACGGGATCGACGTTCTTGACCGGCGCATCGACCTTCTTCAGCTGCGGCGTCGACGGCTGAATGTTGCAGGGACAGGTCAGCGCGACGTTTTGCGGGGCAGCACCGGTGCCGACGACGACCGGCGCGATGTCGGGACGGTTGCGCAGCCGCTCTTCCAGCTTGCGCGCCGTCGCGGTGAGATCGCTGTCGGGGAATTTGGCGAGGAAGCCGCGATAGGAGGCTGCGGTGTTGAGGACGACGGCATTGTTCCAAGCCACCATGCGAATGTGACGATTGAGCCAGTCGCGCGCCAGCACGCCAAGCGGCGTCTGCGGGTAGAGGCCGGCGAACGCCTCGTAGGCTTCATCGGTGCCGTCGGCCACGATCAGTTCGTTGGCGGCCTCGACCGGCTTGCCCTTGAGGTCGCGCGTCCATTCGGCGACGGTCTTCTTGGTCGCCGCCAGCTTCGGACCGGCGACGGGAGGACCGGAAAACCGGAAATCGTCGGTCAGCGAAGAACTGTCCCACGGCGTCTGCCGGCCGTCGGTCGACTTGTTGACGGCCAACCGCACCCGCTTGAAGGTTTCCTCGATCGGAATTCCAGACTCCCTGCCGGCGCTGAGCAGCGCGGTCGTATACGGACTGTTGGCCCCCGAGCCGTCTTCGGCGACCGCGCCGGGCGAGGTCGAAAACGACAGGAACGTTCCGGGCGCGCCGATCTTGGCGTCGACGATGGCAAGACCGCCGCCGGAGGTCTTGTTGAGGTCGGGGAACGGATTGTTGCGGCAGGCATCGAGCATCAGGATGCGCATCTTGCTCGGCACTGACGTCAGCGTGTTGAGGATGTCGTTGAGGCGCACCGCCTGCAGCGGAATGTCGGCTTCCCGTTTCGGATCGACGTCGACGGGAACCAGGTAATTCTCGCCGTCGATCTGCAAACCATGGCCGGCATAAAATACCAGTGCTACGGTGTCGGCGCCCTTGGCCGCCACCTTTCCGGCAAACGCACTGACCTGCTCGCGCATCTGGCCCTGCGAAAGATCCGATGCGGTCGAGACCTCGAACCCGGAATCGGTCAGCAGTTGCGTGACGGCCTTGGCATCATTGGCCGGATTGGGCAGAGCGGGAACCGAGCGATAGGCGGATTGGCCGATCACCAGCGCGAGGCGATTTTCAGCGAATGCGGAACCGGCCGTCAGGATCATCGACGCCGATATCGTCAACTTGAGAAGTGCGTGACGGAACATGAGACAACCTCCCGGCAAATGCTGGCTTGAGATTGGTCATGGCGCGGATACGATTGGTTCAAGCAAGCGGCGCCATGTGAGCGCAACTTCAGCTCGATTCAACGGCGAATTTGTCGCAGCTTGAACCGGATGTGTCCGGTATCACACTTCGATTTCGCTTTTCGATTCACTTTTCGATTCACTTGTCTATTTACTTGGGCTTCTTGGCGGCATCGGCCGGACGCGCCACGCCCCACGGATCGTATTTTTCCTTCGGCTCGGGAATTCTCTCCAGCGCGGCCTTGTAGGCCCCCTCGTCCACCTGAATCTTCTGGTCCACCTTCTTCTTGCCGTCGTCGCCGGCCGGCCGCCGCGCCTGGGCGTTCGCGGCCGTCGTCAGCAACGCCAGCATGACTGCCGCAATCGTGAAGGTCCTCATGGCGCTACTCTCCGGCATCCTGATGTCGCGAAAATCCACCGCGCCGCGGCATGATGGCCATCCCGGGTTCGGCTTTGTGATGCAAGATAGCCTGTTCTGCGAAGCCCTGTCCGGTTAAAAAACGTTCCGATGCGGCGGCACATTGTTCACATAGCGCTGATGACCGGCGGGGCGTTGGGGCTTGCGGGGTGCGGCCTGGCCGACATCCGTTCGCCGGTGCCTGAATTCATGCGGGCCAAGGCGGCCGACCCCGCCCCGCTCGAAGCGCCACCCGACGTCAAACGGATGCTGGGCGAAAAGCTGGATTCGGTTTTCACGGCGGCCTCGCGACCGGCACAGGTGCGCGTCTCCGAGCCGCGCCCCAATCTTCGCGGACCGGGCTGGACCGCATGCGTCAGGGCCGAATTGACCTCGGTGATCGGCAAGCCGCTGGGAACGCAGACCTACCGGATTACAATTGCCGATGGCGTGATTTCAGATCGCCGGCAGGTCGAGGCGGAGGACACCTGCACCACCGAGAACTACGAACCGATCTGACGTCGCTATAGACAGCGGGTGGTGGTCCGGACCGGACAGAGTTTCAGCGCACTCGTCAGCGTGAACAGCACCCGCGCGGTGCGGCTGGAATTGTCCGGGGCGCGATAGTTGAGCGGTGCGGCGACGCCAATGTCGGCCTGTAGTCCGTCCCACAGGAAGAACCGAACGCCGGCGCCGGCCGAGGTGAGCGCCAACCCTTCGCCGATGGTGAAGCCGTCGTTCCAGGCCGCACCGCTGTCGACAAAACCGTAGAGCTGATAGCCGCTGAGATATTGCCAGTTCAGCCGCTGGTCGAAGCGCAGCTCGATCGAGCCGGCGATGCCGTTGTCGCCGCTGATTTCGGCGCTGCCGTAGCCGCGCCCGAACGCGACGCCACCGAGATAGAATTGCTGCGAGGTGAACAGCGGTCCGGACGCCCACTGACCGGCCGAGGCGATCTTTACCGACCACGCATCGGAAAGCTTCTGGTAGCGCGTGAACCAGAAATTCAGCGCGGAGAATTTGCCGGAGGCGTCGTCGCGCGACAGGAACTCGTCGCCGCGATGCGAGGCACCGAGAATATCGAGGCCCTGGCGGTAATTCAGCGTCAGGTAATTGCTGCCGCCAAAATTGTCCTGCAACCGGTAGTCCGAGGTCAGGCTCAGGGTGCGGATGTGATCGGCGTAGACCGGGCCGAACACGTCGTTCTCGGTGACGTTGCTGAATCCGAGCCCGGCGGTGAGCGTCAACGCCTGTTGCTGCGATTGCAGCGGAACAACGCTGCCGTGAAACTCGAACGATTCGGTCTTGGTATTGTCGTTGATGAGATGACGGATGTCGCCCGGCCAGACCTCGCTGTAGAAGCCCGACGCGCCGATGCGGGCGCCGTCGGTGCCGACCGGCACCTCATAGGACAGCCGGCCGAACGCGAGTTGCCGCGGATCGGCGGGCGTGGTCGAGAGGTTCAGCACCAGTGAATCGCCCGGTGCGAGATAGGAATTGAAGGCCGCCGTCGCATAGCTTTGCCACGGACCGACCGCCGAGGAGCCGAGATTGTCGACACCGAACGAGGTGAAGAGGTGCCAGGTCTTCAGGTAGACGACCAGGCGGAAGCGGCCGCTCGCGGTGCCGATCTCTTCCAGACCGGTGTCATCGATGTGCACGCCGGGCCGGCCATTGATCAGGAGCAATTGCCGTTCGAGGGTTGCAAGCTGCGACGGTTGCTCGGCGACCACGGGATCGAGCATTGGGCGAACACCGAACTGTTCGGCGCCCTCGCCCTTCAGCGCCACTTCCACGATGCCGCCTTCGATGACCTGGAGGCGAAGCCGGCCGGCCGCGACGTCCTGGGGCGGAATGATCGCCCGGCTCAGATGAAAACCAGCCGCACGATAGATGTCGCTGACCGCGGCGGCCATCGCGGTCAGGTCGGCTTCCGACACGTTTTTACCGAGGTAGGGTTGATAGGCCGTTGCCAACCGGTCGCTCGGGATCGCCGTGGCGCCAACGATGGAAACGCCGCGCAGCCGGAATATCGGCTTGGTGCTCGCCGGCCCCTCCGGCCGGGTGAATTGCGCCGTCGGTATCCGGGGTCGGCCGGCCGGCGCCTGATCGGATTGCTGCCGCTCGAAACGCTTTTCGGTCTGTATCGGGTCGTAGCCGGGCTGACTTGCCTGCTGCGCTGTGGCCGGCAGGCTGCCGAACGCGCTCAAAAGGCCCAAGCTCAGCACCATCAGGCAATGCCCTGCCAGATGCGCTGAAACGCGCGCCCGTAGTTGTACGGACGCCAACCTCCGAACCCTGGTGGAACCGCTAGCCATCTGATTTTTAATAGAATTTTATGGTTAGTGAATGGTTAACGCAGCGCCCCGGGATGACGGATCCCAAACACCCAATCTTGAGACATTTCCGGTACGCCAGCAGGTCAAGACGGCAATCGGAGAGCCTCATGCGTTCGGTTCAGCAAGCCTCAAAGTTTCTGGTGGCGGCATTCATTCTGACAACCGCCTCCAGCGCCTTCGCCGCCGATGACGGCGCCTGGACGGTCAGCAAATCCTCGGGCGAGGTCTGGCTGACGAACTCCGGCGCCCAGCCGGCTTCGCTGACGCAGGAAGCGCAGTTGAAGCCGGGTGACACGGTTCGCACCGGTGGCAACGGACGCGTCCTGCTCAGGCGCGGCGAAGAAACCATGCTGATTTCGCCGAACTCGGTGATCGGCTTGCCCCAGCCGAAGACGGAAGGTCTCGCGACGACGATTCTGCAGCAGGCCGGTTCGATCCTGCTTGAGGTCGAAAAGCGCAACGTCAAGCATTTCGAGGTCGAAACCCCCTACCTCGCCGCCGTGGTGAAGGGGACGCAGTTTCGCGTCACGGTCAATGCCGGCTCGACCAGCGTCGATGTAATCCGGGGCAAGGTCGAGGTCGCCGACTTCAGGTCGGGCCAGATCGCACAGGTGATGCCGGGTCAACATGCCACGACCTTCACGCACGGCAAGCTGGGGCTCTCGCTGAGCGGATCGGGGACCTTCAGCCCGATCGAGCATGGAAAGCCGCGCACGCCTTCCATCGAACGGATTCCGGTTCCGCGCGCCGGCCTCACCGCGCCCCGCAACGCCGCCAACGCGCCGGGCGTACAACCCTCACGCCAGGCGGATACGCATTCGGCCAAGCCGGGCGTCACCCGCATCTCGTCGTCGATCGGCGAAGTCCGGCTGAACTTCCACCGCGTGACCCATGGCCTCGCCCGCGGCACCTCAACGGCTCACGGCCGCACGCGAAGCGCCGCCAACACAAACACGATCTGGAGCTCATCCGGCTCCGCCACCAATTCGGCGGTTACCAGCGCCAGTCAGAACAGCAGCACCGGCGTCGCCAATCCCGCGGCTGCCGCCGCTGCAAGCGCCAGCACCCCGGTCACTCCAGATGCCGTCACGGCAGTGGCCGCTGTTGCCGGCACCGGCGGTGGTAACGGCAACAACGGCAATGGCAATGGCAACGGAAACGGAAACGGAAACGGAAACGGCGCCAACGGAAACGGCAACGGAAACAACGGCAACCATTACGGATGGTGGTGGCGACACCACTAGGCGCACAGACCGCTGGGGGCGGGACTGCAAATGGCATCGATGACGACGTTCAAGCTCAAGACACCAGAACAGTGACGACGTGAAGCAGTATCGGCCGCATCTCTTTGTCATCGTCGCCCTGGCGATCGTGCTGCTGTCCGGCTGGCACGGCGCGCTGCGCCATGCATTGGCCGATCTGAGGTTCGGCTGGCAGACCCGGCAGGCCAGCGGCGACATTGTGGTGATCGCGATCGACGCCCCGTCGATCGACAAGATCGGTGTCTGGCCCTGGCCGCGCCGGCTCCACGCCGAATTGATCCGGCAGCTTCAAAAGGCGGAAGTCCAGGATATCGCGCTCGATGTCGACTTCTCGACGCCGTCGGACCCGGCGTCGGACCGCGACTTTGCCGCGGCCCTCGAAAGCGCCGGCGGATCGGTGATCCTGCCGGCCTTCCAGCAGCCCGGCACCGACAGGACGACCGTTCACGTCAATCGGCCGCTGCGGCAGTTCGCCGATCATTCCTGGCCAGCGATCGTCAATGTCGAGGCCGGACCGGACGGTCTGGTCCGCCGCTATCCCTTGGGCGAGAAGCTGGACGGCACATACGTGCCGTCGATGGCCGCGGTACTGGCCGGACAATATGCCAAGAAGCGCGCGCCGTTCCTGATCGATTTCAGCATCCGCACTTCCGGCATCCCAAAAGTCTCCTTCACCGACGTGTTGCAGGGCGATCCGGCGACCCTGCAAAAATTGAAGGACAAGAAGGTCATTATCGGCGGCACCGCGCTCGAACTCGGTGACCGCTTCAGCGTTCCGAACGGCGTGATCGTCTCCGGACCCGTGCTGCAAACGCTCGCCGCCGAATCGCTGCAGCAGCACCGCGCGCTGCAATGGACTTCCGGCGCCGTCACGCTGGCCGGGCTCGGGCTGCTCGCTCTGGTCATGCTGCTGACATGGCGCCGGCTCTCAGCCGGCCTGCGCGTCGGGCTGCTCGTTGGAACAGTCATCGCCGTTGAAGCCTTCGCATTCCTGCTGCAGATGGTGTTTCCGCTCATTCTCGACACGTCGCTGCTCGATATCGCGATCGTCGTCTACATCGCCGCCATCGCGCTCGACGAAATCGACATCAGGGATTTGCTCGGCCGGGTCGCCGAGAGCCGTTTCCAGCGGGTCGCCATGTCGCTCGGCGACGGCCTGATCTGTACCGACGCCAATTACCAGATCTCGGACTGGAATCCCGGCGCGACCGCGATCTTCGGCTACCAGCCGGAGGAGATGATCGGCCGACCGTTCGACGTGATCTGTGCCCGCGATGAAGGGGGCGCTGGCTCCTCGTTCTCGATCGAGAACGCCGCCGAGCTTGCCGCCGGCACCGTGATGGAATTCAACGGCCGCCGCAAGAACGGCGACGTTTTTCCGGTCGAGGCCAGTTTCTCCGGCTGGCAAGGCACCGACGGATTTCAGTTTGGCGCGATCCTGCGCGACATCTCCGTGCGCAAGCGCGAAGCCGAACGAATTCGATATCTGGCGGAATATGATTCACTCACGGGCCTGATCAACCGCAACACCCTTCACGCCAGACTGGCCGCGATGATCGCAAGGGCCGAGACCGGCGGCGGCGAAGTAGCGCTGCTGGTGCTCGGGCTCGACGGCTTTCAGCAGATCAACGACATGCTCGGCCATGCCAGCGGCGACCTCGTGCTTCGTGCGGTGTCGGAACGGCTGACCGCCAGCATTCCAGGCCCTCGCATGGTTGCGCGGCTGAGCGGCGATGAATTCGCCATCGATCTCGGCGAGAGCATCTGCCATTTGGCCGAACGGATCGGCGCCATCTTCGATGCGCCGCTGCTCGCCGGCACCCGACAGCACCGCGTCAAGGTCAGCATTGGGGTGGCAATCTTCCCCAGCGCCGGACGAACCGCCGACGAACTGCTGAGCAACAGCCATCTGGCGCTGAGCCGCGCCAAGGCAACCCGGCGCGGCGGTTACCTCCTGTTCGAGGATTCCATCCGCCGCGAACTGCAGACGCGCCTGACACTCGAAGCCGAACTGGCGCTGGCCGCGGAGCGCAGCGAATTCGAATTGTTCTATCAGCCGCAACTGCATCTGGCCGACGGTGGCCTGATCGGGGCCGAAGCCCTGATCCGCTGGCGCCATCCGGTGCGCGGCCTGGTATCGCCGGCGGAATTCATGCCGGTCGTCAATACCTCGCCGATTTCCGACCTTATCGCCGAGTGGGTGCTGCTCACCGCCTGCACCAAGGCGGCAGAATGGGAGCGCGCCGGGCACAAGCTTCGCATCGGCGTCAACCTTTCACCTTCGCAGTTCCAGCCCGGCGTCCTCGCGACACTGGTAGCACATACGCTGACGCGAACCGGCCTTAGTCCTACCAGCCTCGAGCTGGAAGTCACCGAAGACATCCTGCTCCACGACGAACAGGGCGCGCTGGAGACGTTCCTGAAAATTCAGGAGCTTGGCGTTCGCATCGTGTTCGACGATTTCGGCACCGGCTTCGCCAGCCTGAGCTATCTGAAGAAATTCCCGCTCGACGGGCTGAAGATTGACCGTTCCTTCGTGTTCGGACTGCTCGGCAATCCCGACGACGCGGCGATCGTCAGTTCGACCATCGGACTGAGCAAGCAACTGGGCTTGTCGGTCATCGCCGAAGGCATCGAGAACCGGGCCACGGCCGATTTCCTGGTCAGCATGGGCTGCGAGGAAGGCCAGGGCTATTTCTTCGGGCGGCCGATCCCGGCCAGCGATTTCGAGGCCCGGTTCCTCGCCGCCCCGGCGGTCGCCATCGTGGCCTGACGGCAGGCGGCCCGGTCGGTCAGGCTGAACGCTCCGTTAACGCGATCGCTCAAATCCGAACTTCGCACCATCGGCATTTTCCATTTTTCTCCGTTAGCGTGACCCGCGAACGTGATGGACGCAAGCGGCGCCGTGGGGCGTCGTCAGCGCGCAAATCGCGAACGGGGGTATCGGGGAAGTGGCCGAATTTGCTGAATCAGCAGTGGTCCGTCGTGCATCGACTAGGGATGCCACCCGTGCGCATGCGCCGGCGGCGGACGCCGTCGGGGCGCTGATGCCACTTACCGACATTTCAGCGCTGCCATGGCGCGCGCTGTCCGGCCGCGCCAGCGAGCCCAATGGCTATTATCTGCCGGACTGGGAGCTGGCGGTGAACGCTTCCGCCCGCGGCCGCGGCGGCGCCGCAGCCCTTTGCGCGTGGGGCGATGGCGCCGGATTGATCGGGCTGCTGCCGGTGATTTCGATGTGGCGCGCCTACAAAATTCCGTTGCCGGCGCTGGTCAGCGCCGACCCCTATGGCACACTCTCGACGCCGACGCTCGACCGCGATCTGGCGGAAGACGCGGCAGTCAGCCTGATGCAGCAGGCACGGCGATCAGGGGCCCGTGCGCTGATCCTGCGCGACGTTTCGCTCGATGGCGCGGCCATGAACGCCTTCAGCAATGTCCTGCGCCGCGGCGGCATGCAGCCGCGGATCCTGCAGTCACATCTGCGCGCCTGTCTCGACGCCGCCGGCGATGCCGATGACCTGTTGCGCGACGCGCTCGGCGCCAAGAAATTGAAGGAGCTGCGCCGTCAGCGCAACCGGCTCGCCGAGCACGGTCCCGTCCAGTTCGATGTCGCGCGCGCGCCGCGAGATGTCGCAGCGGCGGTCGATATCTTCCTGGAACTGGAAGCCAGCGGCTGGAAGGGCAAGCGCGGCACAGCGCTCGGACAGGACGCGGGCGATGCGGCCTTCATCCACCGTGCCACCTCGGCGCTTGCAGAGACCGGGGGTTGCGAGATCGTGACACTGCGGGCCGGCGACACGCCGGTGGCTTCCGCGATCGTGCTGCGCCACCTCGACCGCGCCTTTTATTTTAAACTCGGCGTCGACGAACGCTTTGCGAAATTCTCGCCGGGCGTGCAGTTGACGCTGGACCTGACCCGGCATCTCTGCGCCGACCCGGCTATTGGCATGGTCGATTCCACCGCAAACCCCGGTCATCCCATGATCGACCCGATCTGGCGCGGGCGCCTTGCGATCGGCGACGTACTGATCCCGCTGCGGCGTCGCGATCCCGTCGTCGCGCTGATTCGTGCCGCACTCATCTTGCGCAAGGGACTTCGCGGGCCGGCGCGCCGCCTCATTCATCTCGTCAGGAAGCGTCAGGAGAAATCCTCATGAACATCCTTACCGCCGTCGCGCCGGTCATTACCGCCGATCACGATGCCTTGCGACGCGACTTTCCGCACCAGCCGTTCGCGATCCGTCACAGGCTGGCCGGCCATCCGCTTCTGATGCTGCCGCGCATCGCGCAGCTTGCCGCCGAACTGCCGCGCGACCTGATCGAGTATAACTCCGGCCAAGTCGCGATCAGCCAGGACCCGGACGCGATTCCCTCCGTCGATCTCGATCCAGTCGAAGTGGTGAAAAGCATCGAAACCGCCGGCGCCTGGATGGTGCTCAAGCGGGTCGAGAACTCGCCGGAATACCGGGCACTGCTGGAGGACACGCTGCTGTCGGTCGCCCGCGCGCGCGGCTTCAACAGCCTGCTCGACGCCGGCTTCGAACAGGTCGAAGGGTTTCTGTTCGTCTCGTCGCCGAACTCGACCACGCCGTTCCATCTCGACAGCGAAGACAACTTCTTCGTGCATATCCACGGCGAAAAATTCTTCACGATCTTCGATAATGCCGACCGTTCGATCGTCTCCGACGACGAGATCGAGCGCTCGATGACCAAGCACCGCAACCTGAAATATGACGACAGCTTTGCGCCGAAGGGCCGCGAATTCCACCTGTTCGCGGGCGACGGCTGCTACGTGCCGTATCAGTGGCCGCACTGGGTCCGCACCGCGGATTCATTCTCGATCTCGATGGCGATCACCTGGAAGACGCGCGAGGTGCGGCGGCTGAACGACCTGCACTTCTTCAATTCGATGCTGCGCGGCGTCGGCCTGCCGCAGCAGCCGCCGGGCCGCCAGCCGGTGCGCGACGCACTCAAGCTCGCCTTCTATCGCACGGTGACGACCGCGATCCGTCCCCTGCGCGCCTCGATGGCGATGCGCCGCGCACTGCGCCGCATCGCGCTGGGAAAACGGGCCAATTACTATCTCAAGGGGACCTGACGCTTTCCAACGTCAGGCTTCGCCGCGTAGCCCGGATGAGCGCAAGCGACATCCGGGGCCTTGCGACTCACTGCAACGGTGAGTGCGGCGCGGGCAGCATGATGGTCGAGTGCATCTCTTCCAGCAGTGGCGTCCCGACCTTGAGGAATTCCTGCCAGGCCGGATCCTTCATCGCGGCGCCGCGCACCTCGGCGCGGGCGTTCAGGCTCGGATAGGCCCAGATGTGACAAACTTCGTTCGGCTGGCCGGCCTCGGTCTGCCAGAGCCCGACGATCTTGGAATATTTCTCGCGCACCGGCAGCACTCCGGTAAATGCCTCGATCCACTGCCTGACAGGGCCGACCGCCCTGGCGCGATAGTTGCGGAACTCATAGATGTTGCCCGACGAGGCCGGCGCCACCGGCGCCTTGATAGCGTTGAGCAGGCGGACGTCCTGATGCACCACGATCGGGCGGATCAGCGGAATATACTCGCCGTTCCAGCGCGGGTTCTTCGCGAGTTCACCGCGCAACCGCGTCCGCTCGTCGAAGCTTTCGTAGCTCCACATATGCATGACCTGATTGAGCGGCCCGATTTCGGTGGACCAGTAGCCTTCGAGCTTACCGTAATTGTTGCCACGGACATCGCGCGACACGGTAGAGGCCGCCTTGACGATATCGCCGAGGGTCCCGGGCTTCACCGTGTAGGTTCGCAGTTCATAGATCATGACGTTTCCCTGCATTTCTTGTTGTTGGCTTCGTAGCCCTAGCAGGAGCCGTCACCGCTGGGAAGGCAGGGTGACGTGGGTAGCCGCCATGCGCAGCGGCTCGCGATGCGTCGGATCTTGCGGAACTGATGCGCTAGAGATCTTCGTCCGAAAGCTCCGCCAGCTTTGCCAAATGTCGCAGCAATCCCGTCTTCAAAGGCTTGCTGCCATGGATCGGAACTGAAAGCCTTACAACGCTGCCGCTTTTGCCGAAAATATGATGACTGCCGCTGACGCGCAGCAGCGTCCAACCGCGTCGCTCGATGATCCGAGCGAACTCGCGGCCAGATACGGATTTCATGCAGGCAATTCCAGCATTCGTTCAATACCGCCCGGTTCGGGCGGAGCCACTTCGATGGAAAGACACCCTTCGATCGCCTCGTGAAGGTTTTGCATCAGCTCGTCCATGCTATCGCCCTGCGTAGCGCAGCCAGGAATAGCTGGGACTTCGGCCCAGTAGCCGCCCTCTTCAGCCTCATGCACAACGATTTTGATCTTCATCACCGATCTCCAACCATCGACCTTCGCGCGGACAGACGTCGAATTCAAGTCCCCGCCAGACGCTCCGCGTTATTCCGCCGCCTGGGCGTTGATCTCCCCCGAGACCTCACGGATGGCGCGGGCGAGCTGGTCGGCGGGCTGGGCGCCGGACACCGCGTATTTCTGCGCGAACACGAACGTCGGCACGCCGGAGATACCCTTGTCGGAGGCTTCCTGGGCCTGCCCGGAAATCAGCGCGACGTCCTCGTCGGTGGCAAGGCGCTTGCGGACGTCGTCGGCATCGAGGCCGACATCGGCCGCGGCCTGCACCAGCACATTGATGTCGGTGAGATCGCCGCCGTCCCGAAAGTACAATTCCATCAGCCGCTGCTTCATCTCGGCGGATTTGCCTTTCGCGTCCGCCCAGTGAATCAGGCGATGGCAATCGATGGTGTTGGGTTGGCGCTTGACCAGTTCAGGCCGGTAGGTCAGGCCCTCTTCGCCCGCCGCCGCCACCACGCGGCCGGCAATGCCCTTGTAGGCCTCGACCGAGCCGAACTTGGCGGTGAGATATTCATCGCGGCTGATGCCCTCGCGCGGCACCCAGTTGTTGAGAAAGAACGGCCGCCAGCGCACTTCCACTGGCACGTCGGGCACCAGCGCCAGCGCATTCTCGATCCGGCGCTTGCCGATATAGCACCACGGGCAGACCACGTCGGAGACGATGTCGATCTTCAGCGGCTTCAGGGGGCTCATCGGCGTTTCCTCGCAGGGCATCAAGACGAGCCCCGAAAATAAGCCGAAACTGCCGCCAGACAAGGCGCTATTTGAGCAAGGCGCTATTCAAGAATTGCTGCCATCTCCCGCATCCGCCGGGCGGTCAGGTCGTCGGCGGGGAAGAAGGTCTCCAGCGCCAGTTCGGAGAGGGTCACGTCCACCGGCGTGCCGAAGATCATGGTGGTCGAGATAAAGCTCAGCACGTCGTCCTTGCGGCGAAGCTTGAAGGGGATGGCGACATTGTCGGCCGAGACCGGGCCGGGCCGCGCCGGCATCCGATAGGCTTTCAGCTCCTGATACAGCTTGAGCAGTCCGGGATCGGCGGTCGCTTCGCACTGGCGATGCAGCCGCTCCAGCAAATGCGCGCTCCACTCCGCGAGGTTGACCGTGTGCGGCGCAAGCCCTTCAGGATGGAAGGCAAGCCTCAGGATGTTGATGGGCTGACCGAGCAGATGCGGCGCGACGTCTTCGAGCAGCGGCGCCACCATGCGGTTGGCGGTGACAAGATTCCAGTGCCGGTCATAGGCCAGCGCCGGATTGGGCTCATGCGCTTTCAACACCAGGTCGATCGCCTGCCGCGCCGATTTCAACGCGGGGTCGTCGAGCGAGCGCTGCGGAAATGCCGGCGCAAACCCGGCCGCGACCAGAAGCACGTTGCGTTCGCGCAAGGGAACCTCCAACCGCTCGGCCAGCTTCAGCACCATTTCGCGCGACGGCGCGGCGCGGCCGGTTTCCACAAAGCTCAGATGACGGGCGGATATCTCGGCATCGCCGGCCAGATCGAGCTGGCTGAGGTGGCGGCGCTGCCGCCATTCACGCAGGTGATCGCCGATATGGACCGGCTGGGATCGTTCGGCTCGCGCCGTGGAAGCATGTGCGTTCATGGTGGATACCTACCATGCGGATTTCCCGGCTTCCATTACGTCCGAGGTAATCGAATTGGGTCGCCGGGCGGGTCATCCTCGGGATCACAGGAGATGACCGATGCTGATGCTTTCCGTTATTCGCCCCGTCGCCGCCATGATCGCGAGACTGGCCACCCTGGCGCTGGCGCGATCGCTGCAGTTGCCCGAACCCGTGGTGCACGACACCGGCCTTTTCGTGTTCGTGCAGGTGCAGGCGATCGAGAACAGGGTCGGCAAGGCGCTCTGCCCGATCCGCCTGCTGCGCCAGCTCCGCGCGCTGTTCCCGTTCTGAATCACCCCAAGCAACCAAAGGAGAGAACTGTCATGATCCACCCGTCCACGTTCCTGAGCCGTGCCTTGCTTGCCGATGCCATCTTCAGCGGCGTCTCCGCCGCGGGCCTCACGCTCGGCGCCGGCCTGCTGGCGCCGTTCCTCAGCCTGCCGGAAGCGCTGCTGCGCGAGACCGGCCTGTTTCTGATCGCCTATACCGCGCTGGTCGGCTGGCTCGGCACCCGCTCATCGGTGCCGAAGGTGCTGGTGCTGGTCGTGATCGCCGGCAATGCGGCCTGGACGCTTGCCAGCGTCGCGCTGCTGTTCTCGGGTGCAGTCTCGCCGAACCTGCTCGGTGAGATCGTCGTCGTGGCGCAGGCGATCGCGACCGGCGTGTTTGCGGAATTGCAATATGTCGGACTGCGCAGGAGTGGCGGAGCCATTGCAGTTTAGTCGCCATTGCGAGGAGCACTTGCGACGAAGCAATCCATTCTTTCTTTGCGCGGATAGATGGATTGCTTCGCGGAAGCCTGTCATCGGGCGGACGTTCGTCCGACCCGTTGGCTCGCAATGACGGGAGAGACCGTACGCCTCAGCTCAACAGCAGCGCCACGATCATCCCCGCAAAGGTCAGCACCAGCCCGACCACCAGCATCGGCACCAGACTGCTGCCGGAATAGGGGCTGGCAGCTTGCTTCGGCGTCACGTCATGAGTCCGGTATGTCATCGCGCTGCTCCCATTTCGTCGCGCCGAAACCGCTCACCAACACCGAGCAGGACGCCCTGCCCGTTGGCGATGCCGAGTTCGAGGCTGGCCGCAATCCGCCGCGCCCGCTCGACGAAATGTGTCGCGGCCTCGGCCGGACAGATTTCGTGGGCGGTTGCCTCGAAAAGATCGAGCCAGCGGTCGAAATGCGTGGCGTCAACCGGCAACGGCATGTGCTTGACCATCGGCGTGCCGTGATAGCGGCCCGACATCAGCGCGACCGACGACCAGAACGCGCACATCTGTTGCAGATGCGGCTCCCAGTCGCGGATGCGCGCGTCGAAGACAGGCGCCAGCATCGGGTCGGTGCGAACCTTGTCATAGAACGCGCGCACCAGGCGCTCGATCATGGCCTCGGTAATTCCCGTTCGTTCGGTTAATTCGGCTGTGATCCGTTCCCGCCGCTCTGCGCCCGTCACGATCATTTCCTCATGCTTGGCTTAAATAGGTATTTCAAATACCTATTTAGACCGCTATAGAGGATTTGCAAGCGAAACTTGGCCAGGGATCCCATGCGTCTGACATCGTTCACGGATTTTGCGCTGCGTGCCTTGATGCGGCTGGCGGGCGAGCCGACGCGGTCATTCGCCACCCATGAAATCGCGGCCGAGTTCGGCATTTCCCGCAACCATCTGGCCAAGGTGGTGCGCGACCTCGCCGACGGCGGCTTCATCTCGACCCAGCGCGGCGCCGGCGGCGGATTCACGCTGGCGCGCCCTGCCCGGTCGATCACGCTTGGAGAGGTGGTGCGCGCGCTGGAAGGGCCGCATGCGCTGGTCGAATGTTTTCGCGACGATGGCGGCGCCTGCGTGCTGACGCCGCGCTGCCGCCTGAAGGCAAAGCTCGCCGCCGCGCGCGAAGCCTTCATGCGCGAACTCGATTCGACGACGCTGGAGGAATGCGCCTATCCCGCAGGGCCCCGGCGAAGCCCGATACCGGCATGAGCGCCGCAAACGACAGGTGCCAACCATGAAACCGATCGAATTCGAAGATGGCGAGGTTCAGATCGACGCGGCCATCGTCGCCGACGGACTCGGCGTGACGCTGCCCCTGCTGCAGGAAGGCATGCGTGCGGGCAGGATCACGAGTCTGGCCGAACGCGGGGTCGAGGCGGACCTGGGCCGGCATCGCCTGACCTTCTTCTCCGAACATCGGCGCTTTCGCGTCGTGGTCGACGCCTCAGGCGCGATCATCCAGCGCTCGGCGCTCGACTTCGGCGAAGCATCGCTGCCGAAATCGGTGCGCAAGCCCGGCGGATGAAACCGCGGCGCGCGCGGCCGCGCCTAGGCCTGAAGCGCCACCGGTGCCGGAACCGTCGCAGCGACCGGAGCAGCCATTACGGCTGGCGTATCGATCACGACGGGCGCAGACGCGACTGCTCGCTTCTTCGCAGTTGAGGGGCGTTTGGCGGCCACCCGGACACGGCTGTTGCCGTTCGCCTTGGCGACCTTGGAATGGCCGTTCAGCTCGCGCTTGCGCTTCAGCTTTTGCTTGAGTTTTTCTCGGGCCTTCTTCGCCTCCGCCGCCCGCTTCTCGGCCTCTTTCAGCGCCTTGCGCTCGGCTTTCGCCTTGAGACGGAGTTTCTCGGCCCGCGCCTCGGCGCGCTTCTTCTTGCGCTTCTTCTCGCAAGCCGCGCATTTGCAGCCGATCGGCTTCAGATAGGCTTTGAAATAATCGGTACCGTAGTCGTAGTTGATCTCTTCACCCGGCTCGATGTTCTTGATGGCGCGAATGACCACCTTGCGCTTGCGCGGCTTGACGTCGGATTCCGCGTTCGGCTTGCAGGCATGGTTGATGTAGCGGGCGACGTTCTTGCGCACCGAACCGTCGATGGTCCAGCGGTCGTTGAGCTCGAACAGGTACTTGTTCTCGATCGCGTCGTCTTTTTTCTTCTTCGAATCCAGCAGCGGGCCAAAATAACGGATGATTTTGGCACCCTTCTTGATCGGCTTGGTGGCGAAGAGGCCTAATCCGGTCTTGGAGCGGCCGACGCGATACGGTTTGTTCTTGGGAATGGCAGGCATGGGATTGACGACTACACGCTCGGGAAACGGGGAATGGCGAAGCCGCCCTTCTAGGACGATTCCACGGCGCTGTCAGGTATTTCGCGCCGTTCCCGTGAACCTTCCCCAGATTGCACACGTCTGACGTCGTGAGGTTCCCAAAGGAAAAGTAGAGCGAAAAGTAGAGCGAAGAGTAGCCGGATGAAACGTGTCCCCTGTTTGCAGCTCGCCGGAATGGCCATCGTGGCGCTGTTCGGTACCGCCTTTGAGCCGTTTTCACCGGCCAGCGCCCAAACATTCAGCAGTAGTTACACCTCAACGGCGCCGAAGGATTGCCGCGTTACCAGCGCCCACACTGAGGTCGACGACAGCACCATCCGGACCTGCCCCGGCAAAGCTGGCCTCGTGGTCTTGATCAGCGAGGACGATCTGCGTGAAACCGTTTCCGTCGGCCGCAACCGCGCCGCGGCGAAGAAGGAACCTGCCGCGCAGGTCTGGTTCGGGCCGTTCAATTCGACCGAACATACGGTCGAGTGGCGGGCGCTGAACGGCAAGCCGTTCGCGATCATCCAGCGCTGGCACATCGCCGACAACGGTGACGAGGACAAGGCAGGCCGGCCGATCGCCAAACCGATGCTGGCGGTGACGCGGCTGCCACCCGGGCAAGTCTGTCACGTCGCCTATGTCGATGCCCAGGCCAATCCCAATCCGAATGAACTCGCCCGCAAGGCGGCCGACGAATTCGCCCGCGATTTCAAATGCGGCGAGGACGAAGTGAAAATGATCGGCGAAACCGGCAAGGCTGTAGGGCTGGCGACGCGCTAGATTGCCGCGGTCAGGTAAATGCGTCACGTCCCCTGCGGACGGGCGACGGTCGAACGCATCATCGCATCCAGCAATTGCTCGGGCGTAGTGCCTTCGGGCAGCCGGTGCAGGATGTCCGTCAATCGCCCGTCGAGCAGCAGCATGGTGAAGCCGTGCACCAGCGACCAGGCGCGCGCGATCGCCGCAGCCTGATCGAGCGACAATGCCTCCAGTGCCTCGCCCGCGAGACGCTCGTTGCGGCCGGCGCCCACCGAATTCGCCAACCCCTCGAATGAAGCCGTGGCGGCCTCGTGCAGCGACGGCCGCGTCATGTCGAGCCGCTCGTTGCGGAACATCAGGCTGTACATGCCGGGATGCGCCTGCGCATAGGCGACGTAGGCCTTGCCGTTCGCCAGTCCCTTCATCAACGGATGGGTTTCGCTGTCGCGGGCGGCGACCATCGCCGCATTGAACATCCGGAAACCGATGGCGGCGAGTTCGCTGAGCAACCCGGTGAGATCGCCGAAATGGTGGGTTGGTGCGGCATGCGAGACGCCGGCCTCGCGCGCCACCGCGCGCAGCGTCAGTCCCGCCAGCCCGTCGCGCTCGAGCACCCGTTCGGCCGCCAGCAACAACGCCTCGTGCAGATCGCCATGATGATAGGGGGTATCGCCCGACGCACGGCGACGCCGGACGGCCGCGGGTTTTGCTGGCCGGCGGGCTGTTGCGGCGGCGCGGACTGGTTTGTTTTCTCTGGATAATCTTGCCATGCGAATCCTTATATGACGTCATTTTTACACTGTAAAGATTTTGCTTGACGGCCCCCGGCATCGTCGTTACCGATATCTTGACGATGTAAAGATATAAACGGAGGAGACGTGAGATGCTCGACCAGGTCTCGACCAACGCGGCCCGCACCAACCTTGCGCCGATTCCGATGGAGTGCGACGCGCCGTTTCTGAAAGTCACCGGCGAATTGCCGCGCGAACTCAACGGCACGCTGTATCGCAACGGCCCCAACCCGCAATTCGACGCGCCGGGCGCGCACTGGTTCGTCGGCGACGGCATGCTGCATGCCTTCCATCTCGAAAACGGCCGCGCCAGCTACCGCAACCGCTGGGTCCGCACCCCCAAATGGCAGGCCGAACACGACGCCGGCCGCGCGCTATTCGGCGGCTTCGGCCGCAAGCTGCCGGATGCGCCCGCCGACATCACCCAGGACGGCGGCGTCGCCAACACCAACATCATCTTTCACGCCGGCCGCCTGCTGGCGCTGGAAGAAGGCCACCTGCCGACCGAGATCGAGCCGGGGACGCTGAACCGTCTCGGCTATTGCGACTACAACGGCGCCATCAAGGGCCCCTTCACCGCGCATCCCAAGATCGATCCGGTCACCGGCGAGATGGCGTTCTTCGGCTATAACGCCGCGGGGCCGTTGACCCCTGCCCTCTCCTTTGGGAGCGTCAATGCATCCGGCGTGGTGACGCGGTTCGATCGGTTCGAAGCGCCCTATGCCAGCATGGTGCACGACTTCATCGTCACCGAAAATCATCTGCTGTTTCCGATCCTGCCCATCACCGGCAGCATGGAGCGCGCGATGCGCGGCAGGCCGCCTTACGCCTGGGAGCCGGAGAAAGGCGCCTATGTCGGCGTCATGAAGCGCAACGGCTCCGCCAACGATCTGGTCTGGTTCCGCGCCGAGAGCTGCTACGTCTTCCACGTCATGAACGCCTGGGAAGAAGGTAACCGCATCGTTGCCGACGTCATGCAGTTCGAGGAAGCCCCGCTGTTCACCCACCCTGATGGATCGAAGACCGATCCGGCGAAGTCGCGCGCACGGTACTGCCGCTGGACCTTCGACCTCGCGGGGAATACCGACCGCTTCACGCAAACCTATCTCGACGACGACCTGACCGGCGAATTCCCTCGCATCGACGATCGCCGCGCCGGACTGAAGAGCAACCACGGCTGGTACGCCTGCGCCAATCCGGATCTGCCGATGTTCGGCGCGCTCTCCGGCATCGTCCATGTCGACGGCAACGGCAAGCGGCTCGGCAACTATCTGCTGCCGGCGGGCGACACCATTTCCGAACCTGTCTTCGTCGAGCGCGGCCCCGATGCCGCGGAAGGCGACGGCTGGCTGCTGTCGGCGGTCTGGCGCGCACAGGAAAACCGCAGCGACCTCGCGGTGTTCAACGCCAAAGATGTCGAGTCCGGCCCCGTGGCACTGGTGCACCTCGGCCATCGCGTGCCCGACGGCTTTCACGGCAACTGGGTCGGCGCGGAGTAATTCTCCGTCATTCCGAGGCGTGCGCCAGCGCGAACCCGGAATCCATAACCACGATCTTGAGTATGGATTCCGGGTTCGATGCTTTGCATCGCCCCGGAATGACGTCATTTGAGGAGACACACATGCACCTGCCCTCCATCACCGCGATCTATCTCGCCATCCTCGCGCTACTCTACGTCGGCCTCGCAATTCATGTCGCACGCTTACGCCAGAGGGACCGCGCGGCTTTCGGCGACAATGGCAGCCGCGAACTGCGCAGCGCGATCCGCGCGCATGCCAACTTCGTCGAATATGTCCCGATCATCACGCTGATGGTCGCCATGCTCGAAATGTCCGGCCTGCCCGCGATGCGGGTGCATGTGCTGATGGGCGCGCTGCTGGTTTCGCGACTGCTGCATCCGCTCGGCATGTACGCCGCACCGAACACGCTGCAGTTTCGCGTTGGCCGGGTCGGCGGCATCACGATCACTTTTGTTCTGCTGATCGCCTGCGCGGTGCAGCTGCTATTGCGGCTGCTTTGAGCCGCGGCCGCGCACCAGTCGCCAGCCGACCAGGACGACAAGTTCAACACCGGCGAGCGCCACGACGACGAGCACGCCCGCAGATGCGGCGTCGACATTTCTCTCACGCAGGAAATAGCCGAGCGTGAGCAGTGGCCCGGTCCACACCAGGCTGCCGATCAGCGTTGCCGCCATGAAGGTTGCGACCGCCAGATGCAGTACGCCGGCTGGAATCGAAAGATAGACCCGAACCGCCGGAATCGCCTGCCCCGCCACCGTGACCCAGAAATGATTACGCCGGTAGGCGCCCGTCATCCGGGAATACAAAGCGGGCTTCAGGAATATGTATCGTCCGAACCGTTCAATCAGCGACTCGACCCGCGTTGGCCCCAGACCAAGGCCGACGCAGTACCACCCCAGCGCGCCCAACGTGGAGCCGGCTGCCGCCGCGGCCACGGTGACGGCCAGATCGCTATGGCCCGATGCCGCCGTGCCCAACAGCACGAAAACCAGATACGAGGGCACCACCGGAAGCAGCTTTTCGGCAAGCGCGATGCCTGCAATTCCGATCAGGCCCCATTCGGTGAGCACGGCGATGCAGGCCGGTAGATCCGGATATGCCGACATCAGGCTTGATCCAGCTTGCATGAATTGCTTTTCGTGATGCGGTACACCGAGGCCGGCGGGATGTTGAGCAGCACACGTCCTATGCAGATCGCCTGCAGTCCGAGCTGATCCAGCAACGACTTCGGTATCGGACACCTGGTGCCGTAGGTGAATTGATAGAACGCCCCGCCCTCCCGTAGCACCGAATGCGGCGGCGAGAATGGCGCTGACTTTGCCCGTGGAAAAATTCAGCAGTGGCAGACCGCTCACCACGGCGCCGAGCGGCTCCTCGAACAGATCGTAGGAAGCCATCCAGGCCGCATCCATCCAGAGCACGCGCGCTCTCGGGAAACGCGATTGCAGCAATCTCATGAAATCGGAACCATATTCGATCAACGTGAGGTCGCGCTCGCTGACGCCGCGCGCCAGCAATGCTTCGGTGAAGACGCCGGTGCCGGGGCCGAGTTCGAGAACCGGGCCGGAGGCCGCACTGATTTCGCTGGTGATCAGGCTTGCGAGGTCGGCGCCCGAAGGTGCGATCGCTCCGACCCTGAAGGGGTTGTGGGCGAGCGCGCGAAAGAACAGCAGGACATTTTGTGTTGCCATGAGAGTTGATCATCCATCCTGTCAAACCACATCACCGACTGATGTCGGGATCGATGCGATATGAGGGACGGACGTTGTGCGAACATTACACGGCGCGTTGCGCGGAGAAAAACCGGTCGAGTCCAAATGCGCAGTCAACGGCAGCGCAAAATTTGCGGATCAAATCCCGGTCGGGCGGAGCGTCATCTCGATGCAGGCGCCGCCGGAGACGGCTTCGCGAATGGTGACCACGCCATCGTGCCGCCGGACAATCTCCTGCACGAGATTGAGACCCAGTCCGGCGCCGCGGTTGCGTCCGTTCAGCCGGTAGAACGGCTCGAACACGCGCTCGCGATGCGGCGGCAGAATGCCGGGACCGTCATCGGTGACCGAAATTCTGGCCGGACGATCCACCCTGACCGCAATCAGTCCCTGTCGGCCGCCATACTCGATCGCGTTCTGAACCAGATTGGTCAGCGCCCGTTCCAGCGCGCCCTGATCGCCGTGCACATAGACATGCTCCGCGGCGCTCTCGAACGACAGCTCATAATTGGCGGCGATCGCCAGCGGCGCCAGATCTGCCGCCACCTTTGCGGCCATGGCGACAATATCGACATCGGCCAGTCCATCGCCCCCCTGATTGACACGCTGCAGATCCAGCAGTTGATCGGCCAGCGTGGAGAGACGCGCGACATCCTCGAGCACGCGCGGCGCGTGCGGTCCGAGCGGGATCGATTCAAGCCGAGTCTGCAGGATGGCGATCGGGGTTCGAAGCTCGTGCGCCGCATCGACGAGGAAACGCTTGTGCCGTTCATATCCCTCATCGAGGCGGCGCAGGGCGTCGTTGACGGCCGATACCAGCGGAACGACTTCCGACGGCACGCCTTGCAGCGGCAGCCGGGCCCCGCGCCTGTCGATATCGATTCCCTCGGCTTGCGCCGCCGCGCGGCCGAGACCCGCCATGGTCCTGCGGATCACGATCGGCGTTGCAATCAGCGTTGCCATGCTCATCAGGACGATGATGGGCAGCACCACCTCGTCATAGGTCATCGCGCGCTCCCCCTCCCGCCGACCGTCACGCCGCGCTCACCAGCAGCTTGTC
>JAIEPP010000503.1 GCA_019748335.1 Xanthobacteraceae bacterium | reverse complement strand
GCAATCATGATCGTCGGCGCATTGGTATTGCCCGACATCAGATCCGGCATGATGGAGGCGTCGACCACGCGCAGGCCTTCGATGCCGCGCACCCGCAGCCGCTGGTCGACAACTGCCAGCGGATCGTTGCCCATGCGGCAGGTCGAGGTCGGATGATAGACCGTGCTGCCGGTACGGCGGCAGAAATCCAGCAACTCGTCGTCGCTCGCGACCTTCGGCCCCGGATCGACTTCGCCGATCGAATAGGGTTTTAGCGCGGGAGCTGCGAGAATCTTGCGCAGGATCCGGATGGCATCGATGAAGGCCCGGCGATCGGTTTCGGTCGCGAGATAGTTGATGCGAATTTCCGGCGGCACCGAAGGGTCCGCGCTCTTGATCCGCAGCGAGCCGCGGCTCTCCGGACGCAGTTGGCAGACCGAAGCCGTGAAGCCGGACTGCGCGTGCAGCTTCTCGCCCATCTTGTCGGTCGAAAACGGCAGGAAGTGGATCTGGATATCGGGCGACGCCAATCTCGGATTGGTCTTGAAGAACGCGCCCGAGGTGCCGGCCGCGATCGTCAGCGGACCCTTGCGAAGCGCGGCATATTGCAGGCCTGCCATCACCCGGCGAACGGGATTGTTGACGATATCGTTGAGCGTGACCGACTGCGCGCAGCGCGTCACCAGCCGGACCTGCATGTGATCCTGCAGATCGTTGCCGACGCCGGGCGCGTCGAGCACGATCTCGATGCCGTGCTGCTTCAACAGATCCGCCGGTCCCACACCGGAGAGCTGCAGCAGTTGCGGTGAGTTGTAGGCGCCGCTGGAAACCAGAATTTCCTTTCGCGCCCGCGCCGTGCGCAGCCGGCCTTCCTGCTTGTATTCGACCGCCTTGGCGCGCTTGCCCTCGAACAAAATGCGCTGCGCCAGCGCCGAGGTCTCGATATGCAGGTTGCTGCGGCTCTTGGCTGGACGCAGATAGGAGAACGCCGAACTGGCGCGCCGGCCGCGCTTGGTCGTGGTCTGGAAAAATCCGGCGCCTTCCTGGGTGGCGCCGTTGAAATCTGGATTGGTGGGAATCCCGGTTTCGGCGGCGGCGACCACGAAAGCTTCCGAGACGGGATCAGCATGGCGCCAGTCCGACACCGGCAGCGGTCCGCCGGCGCCGTGATACTTGTCGGCACCGCGCTGCTGGTTCTCCGCCTTCTTGAAATAGGGCAGCACGTCGTCATAGCCCCAGCCGGCATTGCCGCGCTGACGCCAGCGATCATAATCCTCGTGCTGACCGCGCACATACAGCAAACCGTTGATCGAGCTCGAACCGCCCAGCACCTTGCCGCGCGGTTGAAAAACCTGGCGGCCGTTCAGGCCGGGCTCGGGCTCGGTCTGGTACATCCAGTTGACGGTTTTTTCCTTGAACAGCTTGCCGTAGCCGAGCGGCACGTGAATCCAGAGATTGGTGTCCTTCGGCCCCGCTTCCAGCAGCAGCACCGAATGTTTGCCGTCAGCGCTCAGGCGGTTGGCGAGCACACATCCGGCCGACCCCGCTCCGACGACGATGTAATCGAATTCGGCCGCGTCATGGTTGTTATTGTTCATTGGTTTCTCCCACGACACGAGAGGTAGCGGGGCCGCCACAGGCGGTCAATTGCCTCCCGGTCGCAGGTACGAAGAAACCGTCTATTTAGACCGATTGCTTCGCGAGTTTCATGAAGTCCGGCGGCCGGCGTTCGGCGAAGGCCGAGAACGCCTCGCGCGCCTCCGCGGTTTGCAGACGTTTCGCGAAATGCTCGCCTTCGGTTCGGATCTGCGCCATCAGCGTTTCCGGATTACGCATGAGCCGTTTGGTCGTGCTGACGGCTCCAGCTGGCTGCTTCGCCAGACGAACGGCAAAGGCCTTTGCCTCGGCATCGAGCTTCTCGAGCGGTACCACCCTGTTGGCCAGCCCCCACGCCAGCGCGGACTTCGCATCGACGGCTTCACCGAGTGCAAACATTTCAAAGGCCCGGGCATATCCGATGCGGAGCGGCATCAGCAGGCTCGAGGACGCTTCCGGCACCAGTGCCAGGCTGACGAACGGCGTCGACAACAGCGCGTTCTCAGCGAGCACGACCAGGTCGCAATGCAGGAGCATGGTGGTGCCGACTCCGACGGCGCGGCCCTGCACGGCGGCAACCAGCGGGCGGCTCGACCGCGCCAGCGACTCCAGAAAGCGACCGACATGGCGCTCGCCGCGCGGACCACTTCCAGCCGCAATGGCGGCGAATTCGCCGACGTCGTTGCCGGCAGTGAACATGTCGCCCTCACCGCGGATCAGCACGACGCGGACATCGGGATCGGTCTCGGCGCCTTCGATCGCGTCGGCCAGCGCTCCATACATCGCGTTGGTCAACGCGTTCTTCTTGTCGGGCCGCGCCATCGTCAGGCTGAGAACGCCGCCGTCGTTTTCGATCTTGATATGGTCCGTCATTGATCTTCTCCTCTGGGAAAGCTGGTTTGCAGGCTGGTCAGCCAGCGCGCCACGGTATCGATCTCGGCTTCGCTGAATCCCGCGGTGAGCCGCGCATTAACCTCGGAAAGTCCCGCTTTCGACCGCGCGAGCGCCACGCGGCCCACCGGCGTCAGCCACAGGCGCCACGCGCGCCCGTCATCGGGATCGGCCCGCCGCTTGATCAGGTTCGCCGCCGTCATCCGGTCCACCAGCCCGCTGATGCCGGGCGGCCCCAGATCGAGCGCAGCGCCCGCCTCGCCCATCAGCACGCCGTCGCGCTGGCCGAGCACGAAGAGCAGGCCGGATTGCGCCGCCGTCACCCCGCTGGCGTCGCCCTGCGCCGCCATCCAGCGCTGCAACCGGCGCTGGGCGACACTGAGCAGGAAGACCAGCCGGGGTTCAGCGGATTTAGTTCGCATGCGAACTATATAGGCGGAAGCGACAGCGTTGTCACGCTGATTCCAGAACGGCTGCTTCCAAGGTCCGGCGCCTTCCACGATCCGCGTCAAATGGCGCGGTGAGTTGACGTTACAAAAATCGATTTTCGATTGACGACACCGGATTAGCCCGCCACTCTGCCGCCCGATGAGCAGTATAGGGTTGAGTTTTGGGGACGATCTGGCCGACGACCGGCCACGCAGCCTGACGTCGGCCGTCCAGGAACGGCTGCGGGCGGATATCCTTTCGACCCGGCTGCTGCCGGGCCAGAAGCTGCATATCGCGGGACTAGCCAAGCAGTTTTCGGTCAGCCTTGCCGCGGTACGCGAGGCGTTGTCGCGGCTGGTCGCCGACGGACTGGTGCAGGCGTCGGACCAGCGCGGCTTTCGCGTCAGCCCGGTTTCTCCCGCCGATCTCCGGGACGTGACGCAGACCCGCGTCGATATCGAGGGGCTGGCGTTGCGGCGCTCGATCGAGCATGGCGACCAGGCCTGGCTCACATCGGTGGAGCGGTCGTTCGCAGCACTGATCGCCGTGCCCTACACCTATCCTGACGATCCGACCCACCATTATGAAGAGTGGGTGGTGCTGCATCGTATTTTCCACCGCACGCTGGTGAACGCCTGCGGCTCGCCATGGCTGCTCGGCTTTCGCGATATCCTGCACGAACAGAGCGAGCGCTATCGGCGACTCTCGATCCGGCGCGACACCGAAAAATCCCGCAACGTCGAAGCCGAACATGCCGCGATTGTAAAAGCCGTGCTCAAGCGCGATGCCGACGCCGCCGTGGCGGCCCTTTCGAAACATTTTCTGACGACCATGCGTCTGGTCGAACTCGCGACATCGGAACCACCGGCGAAGATCAACACCGCCTGATCGAAAATTCGAAACTCCAGTCCAAATCAAAAAAAAGCAAGGGGAACGTCACAATGAGCTTCACACGACGTCACGTATTGACCACGCTTACCGCTACCGCCCTGCTCGGCACGTCAGTCATGGCGCAAGCCGCGGACATGGTCCGCATCGGTCTTCCGACCAAGACCTATTGGCCGACCACGATCGCGGAAACCGCGGTCAAGCAGAAGCTGTTCGAGAAGGAAGGCATCACCGCCGAATTGACGATCTATCGCGGCGGCGCCGAGACGTTCGAGGCGATGGCCGCGGGCGCCGCCGACGTCATCCTCGACGCGACGTCGCTCGCCGCCGCCGGACGCAAGAAGGGAGTGATGTCGAAGGTCGTCGCCAATGCGGCGATGGGCTACTACGGCTGGCAGTTGATGGTGCTCTCCAAATCGACGCTCGGGGTCAAGGACCTCAACACCAAGAAGGTCGCGATCACCTCGGCGGGCTCCGGCTCCGACCTGCTGGCGCTGTGGACCATTCAGGACAAGAAGATCGATTTCACCCGCGTGCCCGTCGGCGGCGGCGGCCTGGTGCCGAACCTGCTCGCCGGCAATGTCGACGCCGCCGTGGTCTATTCGCCGCTGAGCTTCCAGATCGCCAAGTCGGGCGAGGCCAGGACCATCATCGACTACGCCAAGGAAGTGCCGCCGAACCTTGCCGCAGGATGGATCGTGCTCGACAAATACGCGCAGGAAAAGCCGGTCCTGGTGCAGAAGACGCTGAACGCGCTCTACGGCGCGCTGATGTACATGCGGGCCAACAAGGACGCCACCGTCAAGCTGATCGCCGAACTCTACGAAATTCCGGCCGAGATCGCCGCGTTCGAATATGACGCCACCATCATGCATCTGGAAACCGACGGCAGCATGGACGGGGCCAAGATTCCGGAGCAGGTACAATTGGCGCTCGACATGGCCAAGGCCGGCGGCATGAAGGATCTCGCGCCCGCGGCCGAGGTGATCTCGACCCAGTTCAAGCCGGTGCCGACCAAGCCCTGAGGCCGCTGCGATGCAAGGACTCGGAGTAAAGGCGGCGCGGATTGCCATAGTGGTGGCGCTGTTTGCGATATGGGAAATCCTGTCGCGGACCGGCATCGTCAATCCGCGGCTGCTGCCTTCCGCATCCGATACGCTGTCGATGCTGGGTGATCTGCTGCAACGGGCCAGCGTGCGCAAGGATCTGGTGGTGACCGCGACCGAAGTGCTGACCGCGTTCGCGCTTGCGGTTCCCTTTGGCGTGCTGATCGGGTTCCTGATCGCGGAGAACCGCTACTTCGCCGACGTGGCGAAGCCGCTGCTGTTCTTCGCCTTCAGTATTCCGAAATCGATCTTCCTGCCGATGTTCATCCTGGTGTTCGGCGTCGGCTTCGCACAGAAGGTCGGCTTCGGCTTCTTCTCGACCATCTTCATCGTGATCATGTCGACCACGACGGCGGTGGAGTCGGTCAAGGTCGAACACCTGACGATCGCCCGCTCCTATGGCGCGACGCAGATGCAGACCGCGTTCCGGGTCTATCTGCCGAGCATGTTGCCGGTGCTGCTGGAAGCGTTGCGGATATCGATGATCTTCAACCTGACGGGGGTCATCCTCGCCGAAATGTACGCCTCGCGGGACGGCATCGGCCACCAGATCGCGACCTGGGGCGAGAATTTTCAGATGAAACAGTTGCTGGCCGGCGTCGTCATGATCGCCGTGATCGCCATCACCTTCAACGAACTGGTCAGATGGGTGGAAACACGATGCAGCCATTGGCGAACATAACCCCGCTGAAGCCGGCCGGCGCGATCGAGGTCCGCAACGTCGGACAGATCTTCAAGACCACCTC
Source organism: Xanthobacteraceae bacterium (assembly GCA_019748335.1). Taxonomy (GTDB): domain Bacteria; phylum Pseudomonadota; class Alphaproteobacteria; order Rhizobiales; family Xanthobacteraceae; genus Bradyrhizobium. The sequence continues at coordinate 20,919 of JAIEPP010000503.1, read as the reverse complement.
GCAGGACGTCGTCGCGCTCCAGGATGTTTCGCTCGACGTCAAGCCCGGCCGCTTCGTCGTGCTGGTCGGCCCGAGCGGCTGCGGCAAGTCGACGCTTCTGATGATGATGGCGGGCCTGCGCCAGCAGACCTCAGGCACCATCACCATCAGCGGCGCGCCGATCCTGGAGCCCGATCCCAATCGTGTCGGCGTGGTGTTCCAGGAGGCCAGCCTGTTTCCCTGGCTGACGGCGGAAGAGAATGTCGAATTCCCGCTGGCGCTGCGCCGCGTGTCGAAGGACGAGCGCCGCGCCAAGGCGCAGGATGCGCTGAAGCTGGTCGGCCTCGAAGGCTTTGGCAAACGTCATCCGCACGAACTGTCCGGCGGCATGAAGCAGCGGGTCTCGATCGCGCGCGGTCTGGTGCAGGACCCGCCGGTGCTGCTGATGGACGAACCGTTCGCCGCGCTCGACGAACAGACCCGCATGACCATGGGCGACGAGCTGCTGCGAATCTGGGCCGCCACCGGCAAGACTGTGGTGTTCGTCACCCACAGTTTGACCGAAGCGGTCTATCTCGCCGACGAGGTGATCGTGATGTCGCCGCGACCCGGCCGTATCGTCGATCACCTGCAGGTCTCGCTGCCACGCCCGCGCACCTACGAGATGCTGAGCGGCGATGCCTTCGGCCGGATGCGTGACCGCATCTGGCAGCACATCCGCAAATCGGCGTGAGGCAGCGATGACCGCGACAACGCTTCGCAGATTGATCGTGATTGGCCTCATTGTGCTGTGGGAAATGCTGCCGCGCATGGGTTTGATCCCCGAACTGTTTCTGCCGTCGCTGTCCTCTACGCTGATCGCAGGCTGGAGCGATGCCGCCGAATATGGCCACGCGCTGGCCGTGACGCTCTATGAAGTCGCGATATCGATGGCGTTCGCCTGCGGCGGCGGTATCCTGCTCGGCGCTGTCGTCGGCAGCCTGCCGCGACCACGCATCCTGATCATGCCGATGGTGTCCAGCCTCTACGCGGTGCCGCTGGTCATTCTTTATCCGGTATTCACGGTCTGGCTCGGCATCGGTTCGGAATCCAAGATCGCCTTCGCCTCGATCTATGGTTTTCTGCCGACGATGCTCGCCACTGCCGCCGGCATCCAGACGATCGATCCGCAACTGCTGCTCGCAGCCCGCAGCATGGGCGCGACGCTGAGCCAGCGGCTGGTGCGCGTGATCATTCCCGCCGCCATCCCGACCGTGCTGTCCGGCTTGCGCGTCGGCGGCGCGCTGGTGATCGTCGGCGTGGTCGTGTCGGAGATGCTGATTTCATCGGCCGGCATCGGCTATCTGATTTCGCGCTACCGCACCATTCTCGACAGCCCGCATGTGTTCGCCGGCGTGCTGCTGGTACTGGCGATGGCGATTGCCTTCAACGCCGGCATCAAATGGATCGAACGCAAGGCGGCGATCTGGCAGACCGGATCGCGCGCCGGCCAGCGCGCCGCCGACGAGCTTACCGCCGGCGCCATTCAGCCTGCGACCTGACGGAGTGTTTTGAGTGTTCGACTTGACCCTGACCTTCGACAATGGTCCCGAGCCCGACGTCACGCCGCGCGTCCTCGACATCCTGCGCGAACGCGGCATCAAGACCTCGTTCTTCGTGATCGGCGAGAAACTCGGCGATCCCGTTCGTCGTGGGCTGGCATCGCGCGCCCATGACGAAGGCCACTGGATCGGCAATCACACGTTTACCCACACCGTTCCGCTCGGGCAGCAAACCGATGCCACGACAGCCCGAAATGAGATCGGCCGAACGCAGGCCGCGATCGGCGATCTCGCACACGCCAAACGCTGGTTCCGGCCGTTCGGCGGCGGCGGCAATCTCGACGACCGGTTGTTGAAGCCGTCCGTGGTCGATTACCTCACTGCGAACAAGCACAGCTGCGTGCTGTGGAACGCGATACCGCGCGACTGGGATGACCCAGAAGGCTGGACCAACCGCGCACTCGGACAATGCCGTTCGCAACCGTGGAGCCTGATGGTGCTGCACGACCTGCCGACCGGCGCGATGAACCACCTCGACCGTTTTATCGACCGTGCCAGCGAGGCCGGCGCGCGCTTCCGTCAGGATTTTCCGCCCGATTGCGTCCCGATCCGCTCAGGCGAGATCGTGCTGCCTGTCCAAGCCTACGTGTCCAACATCGAAGAGAGTGTCACACCATGAAGATCGCAAGTTTCAAGGCCGGTACCACCGCTAGCTATGGCCTCGTCACCGACGCGGGCATCATCGACGCGGGCAAGCGGCTAAAGGCCTATCCGACTCTGAAGGCGTTGCTCACGAAGGGCTCGCTCAACGAATTGGGCGCACTGAAGGTCGAGCGTCCGGATTACGCGCTGGCCGAAATCGAGTTGCTGCCGACGGTGCCCGATCCCGACAAGATCTTCTGCATCGGCGTCAACTATGCCACGCATCTGGCTGAAAGCGGACATCCGACGCCACCGCATCCGATGATCTTCACCCGATTTGCCAACAGCCAGGTCGGCGGCGGCCAACCGATGATCCGGCCGCTGGAGTCCGAGCGCTTCGACTATGAAGGCGAGATGGCCGTCATCATCGGCAAGGCCGGCCGGCGGATTTCGCGCGAGGCGGCGCTGGCGCATGTCGCGGGCTACGCCTGCTACAATGACGGCAGCATCCGCGACTGGCAGCGCCACACCTCGCAATTCGCGCCGGGCAAGAATTTCGTCGCCACCGGCGGCTTCGGGCCGTGGATGGTGACGACAGACGAAATCCCCGACATCTCCAGGCAGACCATCGCGACCCGTCTCAACGGCGTCGAAGTGCAGGCCGCCCCGATCTCCGATCTCGTGTTCGACGTGCCGGCCCTGATCGCCTATTGCTCGACCTTCACCGAACTCGTCCCCGGCGACGTCATCGTCACCGGCACCACCGGCGGCGTCGGCGCCTATCGCACGCCGCCGCTGTGGATGAAGGAAGGCGACGTGGTCGAGGTCGAGGTGTCCGGCATCGGCGTGCTGCGCAATCCGGTCAGGGACGAGGTTGCCGCGGCAGCGACGCGCGCGGCCTGAAACTTTTATGGTTGACGCGTTTTCTTCACGCGAACCGGAATCCACTTCGCTCGAAAACGCTATGAACAACACAACAAGAAGAGCACGGAGACGATCATGAACCTGCCAAAGCACCTGTTGCCGACAACCGTCGTCGGCAGCTATCCGCAACCGGAATGGCTGGTGGACCGCGCGATGCTGTCCAAATCAGTTCCGCGTACCCGTATGCATGCGATGTGGCGGCTGCCGGCCGAGCATCTGGAAGAAGCACAGGACGATGCCACCGTCGTTGCCATCAGAGACATGGAGCGCGCCGGCATCGACGTCGTCACTGACGGCGAAATCCGCCGTGAAAGCTATTCCAACCGTTTTGCCACCGCGCTCGACGGCATCGACGCGGACAATCCCGCTATCATCACCGCGCGCAACGGCACCCAGACGCCGGTGCCGCGTGTGGTCGGCCCGGTGAAGCGCAGCCGGCCGGTCGAACTGACCGATATGGAATTCCTGCGCAAGAATACCGATCGCGCCGCCAAGATCACCTTGCCCGGCCCGTTCACGATGAGCCAACAGGCTAAGAACGAATTCTATGAGGACGACGAGGAACTGGCGATGGCGTTCGCCGCGGCCGTCAACGCCGAGGCGCTCGACCTGCAGAAGGCCGGTGCCGACGTGATCCAGCTCGACGAGCCCTGGGTGCGCAACAATCCCGATCTCGCCCGCCGTTATGCGGTCAAGGCCATCAACCGCGCGCTGCAGGGCATCACGGTGCCGACCGTGGTGCATCTGTGCTTCGGTTATGCTGCAGTGGTGCCCGGCTCGACCAAGCCGGCCGGCTATTCGTTCCTCGCCGAGCTCGCCGACACCAGCGCCGAACAGATTTCGATCGAGGCGGCGCAACCGAAGCTCGATCTCGGCGTGCTGAAGGATCTGTCGTCGAAGAAGATCATGCTCGGCGTGCTCGACCTCGGCAATCCCGAGATCGAGACGGCGGCGGTGGTTGCCGATCGCATCCGCAACGGCCTCAAGCATGTCGCGGCCGATCGCCTCGTCATCGCGCCCGATTGCGGCATGAAATACATGCCGCGTCATGTCGCGTTCGGAAAGCTGAAGGCGATGTGCGATGCGGCGGCGACGGTGCGCAAAGAGATCAGCTGATCGCCTTGCCCTGCAGCCACGCCGCGCCCCGCACGTACAGGGCTTCGACTTCGGATCCCTTCAGGCCGGGCATGTCCGGCTTGACAGTGTAACCGATGCGGGTCTGCAGGTAAGCGAGGTGCCGGTAACCCGGCGGAAACCGTTCAAGCAGCGCCTTGTCGAGCACGGGCGCTGCGCCTGGTGTAACCGGGTCCATGCGATCCTTTTCGTAGATCGGCTGCCGCAACACGATTCCCCAACGCCCCTCGCGTTTCTCGAGGAAATCGTAGAATCGCCCGGTGCAGAGCACGTCGCACAGGACGCCCTCCACCTCGGCACGCTGCGAGATCGTCATCTTGGTCTGCGCGATTGCGCGGGGGCCGGCAAGATCAACCGCGATTCCGCCGAGAAAATGCAGGATGCTGATGCCCTTGGCCCAGGCCTGCTTGCTGATCTCGATGAACTCGTCGCCGGTACCCTGCGTCCAGGTTGCCATCATGCGGCCGTCGGGATGCCAGACGGTGCGGAAGCGCTCCCAGTCGCCGGCATCGCGCCAGATCGCCCAGTTCTGCAGCAATTGCCGGATCAGGCGGTCGTCTTCGATTTCGGCGCTGCCGGGCATGCAAATATTCCTTTGGGATAGGTTTTTGCTGTCCAGCAAGGCATAGCCGTACCCGGCGAGCGGCTCAATGGCATGCCGTGTCGGCGACCGTGCGCTAGGAGGTCTCCCAAGGGAATCAGTTATGACTCCCCGTCTTCGCGCACCATCAGGTCGAGGAACTGTTCGAACGCGTCGCGCTGCCCGTTCTGCTTCGGATGGGACGGCTTGCGGGAAAGACGCAACCAGCTCTCGGCCTCAGCCAGCCAATATGTCTTGCTGTTGGGTTCTCGCCGCGCGAGTTCCCTGCAAAGTGCCGCCCGCGAACTTAGTTCAAGGTGGCTTGTCATGCGCTTCCCCTGCCTCGGGGTGAGCGCTCATCTTCATCCGGGCAGATCAGGATGCCTTGATCTGCGTCAAATCTGGTGCAGGCTTTAGAGCAGCTTGGCGCGAGCAAACAGCGCGCGAAGCGCGTTGGTCGCCTGCACCGTCAGCATTGCGTTGCCCGCCGCCCGCTGCAGCGCACTGACGGCATCGGCGTGCAACGAGCGGAATTCGATCCATTCGATGCTGCTGAGACTGGTGATGAATTGATAGGCCTGGCCGACGGTCCCGATCGAGACCGTCTTGCCGTTGAGATTGATCTTGAAGATGGCCCGCAACGGCGTGTCGGAATCGGAAGGCCCAATCGCAATCGCCGTCATGACGGCGACGTCGTGCGCCGCGACGCGGTGAGGCCTTCGCGCAGGTTCGGCACCACGACGAGACGCGTGACCTCGCCATTATTGTATGCCTTCAGGAACCTGTCGTATTCCTTGATCGAGACGCAGCCGTTGGAATCGCCGTTGGGGCCGAGCATGTAACTGTGCACCAACAGGCCCGAGCGGCCGAGCGTGTCGCTTTCGCCAACCGGCGTCATGCGAAGCGCCGCGACGCCGTGGAACAGTTTTTCGCGCGGCTTCAGATCGTAAACGGCAGGCGGAGTCGCCCCGACCATGCGTTGGTTCACATGGGAAGGATCATCCATCAGGCTGCCGAGGCCGGAATGCGCCTCGAGCCTCGCGCCGTTCGGCAGGTACACCGCGCGCGCCGAGATGTCGTAGACGGCCGTCTGGTTGTCGTAGCCGAGCGCGCCGAGGTCAGGTCTCTCGGCAAACAATCCGTCCCCGGGGGTCAGCGACGCCAGCGTGAAACGCATCGGCACCAGGTCGGCCAGTTTCTGGAAGGCGGTGCGGCTATCCGAAGGCGCCGGCGACGGCGGATCGTTTCTCAACTGAAGATTGGCTTCGACCGGCCGGGACCTCGGCATCGGCACCGACGCGGTCTCGGCCGATGACGCAGGCGGATTGGACGCGCCGCTGCCGCCACGCAGCTTCCCGAGCAACAGGCTTTCGATGTGGCCAAACTCGGCGTCGAAATCGGCGCGCAGGGAGCGGGCAACGGGACGCGACGGGTAGCTGATGGCAGGCGCATCGCGCTGGGAAGCCGACCCGAACCGGTCATCGAACGAGGTGACACGGGCGTTCGCGCCGGCGATGTTTGCCGATGCCGGCTTGTGGATGCCGAGGTCAAAATCGGTCATCCAGGCAGCCAACCCCGACGCAGCTGCGATCGCAGCAACGACAAATGCCGCCTTCCCGAACAACGGGAAGCCACGGCTTGGCGCAAGCCCGGCAGTTCTCGGCGTAATCCTATCCATCCGTCCCCGGCTCGGCGCTCCGAAATCACCCCTGATTCCGTAATGGATTCGCCGAATGAGCCCCAATAATGCAAACCAAAGTAAGGCATAATCGAGACAGGCGAAAGCCGCCATCGCAACCTGCGAGATCTGCGGCTTCAGGACCACCCATGGTAAACGGGCGGCCTGTTCCAAGGCTGGTGCCAGGGCTGGTACGCGGAATGTCTGCCACAATTCAGGGCCGGAGAACCGGACTGGTATTGGGCGCCGGCGGCTGCTCCATTTCGGCCTGTTCCGGCAGCTTTTCCGCATGTACGGCGAGCGCGGGACCAATCCAGATCGGGTCGGCGAGATGATCCCGGCGCGGATTGACCGTGTTCGGATGGACCAGGATACTCAATCGACCATGGTTGAGCATCAGCCAGGGAACCAGTTCGGGGAAGATCTCCCGGGCAAAAGCCACCTGATACATGGCCTGATCGTGCGGTCCGACCTTGACGTCATGCCAGCGCCCGAGCGTGACCGAAAATCGCTCGCCGATCCAGGTTCGCAATTGCTCGGCCTCGGACCGCGTGGCCGCCGGATCGTAATAGATGTGGGCATGGTAGCTGGCGATCTCGCTCGACGATCGCGGACCCGTCTTGGACAAACCGGTCATATCAGCAACTCCACGCCATCGCCCTCTCGAACCTCGGCGGCGATGATCGCCGCTGCCGGCGGCCCGGTCAATGCGAGGGATCAGCGCCCGCCGACTTCGCGGATGGGCCTGGAGCCGTCCCAGTTCATCGCAGCCTGCCTGACCCGTTCGAAGAACGCTCCCTTGGCTCCGCTGATGTCGGAGATTTCGATCACGGTGCCGGGATGGGATTGGGTATCGAAATAAGCGAAACGTCCCTGCTCGCCGCCGATCTGGCCTTCGTGACCCACTTTGTAACCCAGCGACAACGCACGATCGTAGAGCGCCTGGTATTCCTTCGACCAGTACGACATGTGCTGCAGCCCTTCGCAGCCGGAGTCGAGAAACTCCTTGTACATCGAGGGTGCATCGTTGCGCTGCTGGATCAATTCGATCTGCAGGTCGCCGGAATTGGCGAGCGCAATGCTCATCTCGACACCGGAATCCTCTCCGCGATGGCGGAAGTAATCGGTCTTGACCCGGTCCATGTAGTACCAGGGCCCGACGCCCATCACGTTGATCCAGTGATCCATGGCGGCACGGATGTCGCGGACCACATAGCCGTTCTGGGCGACCGCGCCGAAAACCCTGCTCATGTTGCCTCCCTTGTTGGCGGCATTCGCCTGCACCGGCGCGCCACGTTCCGCCCCTTGTTATTGCCGCTGACGGGGCTGCAAGCGGATTGTCTTCGAGCAAGGCTATATCGTTTCTGGAAACGTTTTCAATATCTTGCCAGATATAAACTTAAGTATTTGATATAATGAAGCTTATATGTCTAAATCGATATGAAAATCCCTGCAGGAAATCCATGTCTCGAACCCAGCCAAATGCACGACCAACGATCCGTGATGTTGCTGCACAGGCCGGCGTATCGGTCAGCAGCGTCAGCCGGGTGTTGAACGGCGGCCCGCACACCAGCCCGGAGCTGCATGGCAAGATCATGCGCGCGGTCAATCGGTTGGGGTTCGAGCCCGATCCGGCGGCGCAGGCACTCCGTTCACGTGCAAGCAACACCATCGGCTGCATGGTTTCCGATCTCTCGAACCCGCTCTACAGCGAGATGGTCAACGCGGCGGAGGAAGAGCTGCAACGCGCCGGCTACGTGTTCATGCTCGGCGCGACCCGGCACACGGAAGCCCGCGAAACCGCGTTCATATCGGCCGTCCGCAGACGCCGGATGGATGGCTTGCTGCTGTTTGCCGGCGACAATACCCACAAGGATTTTACCGCCGCGCTCGCAACCCTCGACCTGCCCTGTGTCGGAATCGATCGCGACGTGCCGGGGGCGCCGTCGGTGCGCGCCGACCATCGTGGCGGCGGCCTTGAAGTCACACGCCATCTCATCGGTCTCGGCCACCGCCGCATCGCGCTGCTGACCGGACCTGCGACCTTGCTGCCCAGTACGGAGCGGCTGGCCGGCTATCGGCAGGCCCATACCGAGGCGGGCCTCGCGGTCGATCTCGATCTGGTCCGGCCGCAGGCGCATGGATCGAGCATCGCCTTCAGCGATGTCTGCCAGCTGCTGCAGAGCCCTGCCCCGCCGACCGCGATCATTACGCTCGGAACACATATGCTCGCCAGCGTCATGGACGCGCTTGCCAGCAACGGCGTTCGCTATCCCGACCACATCTCGCTGGTCTGCGTCGGCGACACCGATCTCGCGCGCCACGCAACGCCGGCGATCAGCTCGCTGACGTGGGATTTGAACGAGATTGGCCGGATCGCGGCCAGAATTTTGCTGGAGCGCATACGCGACAGCGATGCGGTCGCGGACACCCCGCGCGATTCCCGGCCCATCTATCTGCCGACCAGGTTCATCCTTCGGCACTCCTGCGCCGTACCGCGAGGCCGCCCGAAGCCAACAGGATTCGACGAACAAGACTGATCAACAAGAAAACAACACGGGAAATCCCAGGGAGCGAGAATGAAATTACACACGATGATGCTGTCGCTGCTGACACTGCTGTTGGTGACGATACCGGCGCGCGCCGAGGATGCGGCGGACTATCCCTCCCGGAAAATCAGGATGCTGTTGCCGTTCGCGGCCGGCGGCGGCGGCGACGTCATCGGACGCTTGCTGGCCGACAAGATGGGCAAGCGCCTCGGACAGACCATCTTCATCGAAAACCGCACCGGCGCCGCCGGTACCATCGGCGCGCAACAGGCCGCGACCTCGCCGCCTGATGGATACACCATCACGATCGGCGGCATGACCACCCACGTGCTCGCGCCGGCCTCCTATGTCAGCCTCCCCTACGATCCGATCAAGGATTTCACCACTATCGGACGCATCGGAACATCCTCGATCCTTCTCGTGTCGACCAACGACTTTCCCGCCAGCGATCTTCGCGAGTTGACGGAGATGTCGAAAAAAGGCGACCCGATCCTGTACGGAAGCTGGGGCGTCGGCTCGACCGGACATTTCTGCGGCGAAATTCTTTCCCAGAAAGCAGGCATTCGCCTGGAGCACGTTCCATTCAGCGGCGCGGCCAAGCTCGCCAACGATCTGTTGGGTGGCCACATCAAGCTCGGGATGCTCGACATGGCGACGGGAACGCCGTTCGTGAAGGACGGCAAGCTGAAAGCGCTGGCGGTATGCGGCGGTCGATCGCCAAGCCTGCCGCAGGTCGGCAGCTACAAGGATCAGGGTGTCGATTTCGAGCGCAGCCTGTCCTGGGTGATGTACGCGCCCGCAGGTATTCCCGATATTGTCGCGCGAAAATTGTCGGCGGCGCTGAAGGAAGCCGTCGATGATCCCGAGATCGTCGAAAAGCTGCTCGCGCTCGGCGTGACCGCCGACTTCGTTCCCGGCGACAAGCAGCGCGACATCAACGTGAGCGACATCACGGCATGGAAGAAAGTCGCAGTCGAAGCCAAGATTGAAATCAAGTGAAGGCGAAACGCAAATGACGTCATCTTCACCGGATCCTGCCACCCTATCGGTGCCACCGGGGCATCGCGTCGGCGCGCTGCTCGAGGGCCGCGTCGCCGTGATCTCAGGCGCCGGCCGCGAGCGCGGCATCGGCAAGGCGACCGCAAAACTGTTCGCGGCCCATGGCGCCAGCGTCGCACTGCTCGACCTCGATGAGACGGAGGTCCACGCCGCAGCCGCCGACATCGCCGCCACCGGCGCGAACGCCATCGGCCTCGTCTGCGATGTCAGCAATCCCGATTCCTGCAAGGCCGCGATCGCGCGCGTCCAGGCATGGTCCACGAGCCGCGGCCGTATCGACATCCTCGTCAACAATGCCGGCCTGACCCAGCGCAAACGCGTCGCGGATATTTCGGTCGAGGACTACAGCCGCATCACCGACGTCGTGCTGGCCGGGACGTTGCGGCTGTCGCAGGCGGTGATGCCCGCGATGCGGTCGCAGCGTGCGGGAAGCATCATCTGCATTTCCTCGATGTCGGCGCAGCAGGGCGGCGGCGTGTTCGGCGGCGCGCATTATTGCGCGGCCAAGGCCGGCGTCCTCGGTCTGGTCAGGGCCATGGCACGCGAACTCGGCGCTGACGGTGTCCGCGCCAACGCGATTACGCCCGGCCTGATCCTGACCGACTTTTCGCGATCGGGCGCCACCGACGAATCCAAGCACGCCATTGCCAAGGACTGGCCGCTGGCACGCGCCGGCGATCCCGCCGAAATTGCCGGCGCCTGCCTCTTTCTGGCGTCGGATCTCTCGTCCTACGTCACCGGCGTAACCCTCGACGTCAACGGCGGCGCCTATATGCGCTGAAATGTCAAAAGCCCGGTCCTGATCGCATCAGAACCGGGCTTTGCGCCTGAAACGACAAGACGTGCGATTACTTCCCCTTGAACAGCACCGGAAGCTGGCGCGGCCCACGCACCGTGCCTTCCGACCAGGTGACCGAACCGGACGGATCGAGCTTGAAATCCGGAATCCGCTTCAGCCATTCCTCGATCGCGACCGTCATCTCCATCCGCGCGAGGTTGGAGCCGACGCAACGATGGATGCCGAGACCGAAGGCGGCATGCCGATTTTCCTTGCGGTCGATGATGACCTTGTCGGCGTCGGGGAACATCGCGGGGTCACGGTTGGCGGCCGGGAACGACAACAGCACCATGTTGCCGGGCTTGACCGGGCAGCCGCTGATGGTGGTTTCCCCGATTACCTCGCGCGCCATCGTCACCGGCGAATAGGCGCGCAAGAATTCCTCGATCGCGGTCGGCATCAATTCCGGTTCGGCAATCAGGCGATCGCGGTCGGCCGGGGTCTTGGCCAGATGCCACAGCGAAGCGCCGATCGCGCTCCAGGTGGTGTCGATGCCGGCGATCAACAGCAGCCGCAGCGAACCCAGCACGTGCATATCCGACAGCGGCTGGCCGTCCTTGTCCTTGGCGTTCATCATCGTCGAGATCAGATCGTCGGTCGGGTTCTTCTTGCGCGCCTCGATATGCCCGGCGAAGTATCCGGTCATTTCATGCACCGCGCGCATCAGGGCGGCGTCGTCCTTGATGCCGAGCTCGAGAATCTCGTGGATCCACTTGATGAAGAGGTCGCTGTCCTTCTCGGGGATGCCGAGCATGTGGGCGATCGCCCGCACCGGAATGTTCTTGGTGTAACGCGCGGCGGCGTCGCATTTGCCGTCGGCGATGAATTCGTCGATCAGTTCGTTGCAGATCGCACGGACCCGGGGCTCCAGCTTCTTCATCGCATCCGGTGTAAAGGGCGGCAGCAGGAACTGCTTGGCCGGCTTGTGTTCCGGCGGATCGGAGGTGATCGGCGGCGCCGTGTTGGTAATCGGCGGCCGGACGTCGCGGACGATGACGCGGCGGGACGAGAAGTGCTCTGTGTCGTAGGCGATTTCCTTCACCGCCTGATAGGTGGTGGGCAGATAGCAACCGAGGAAGCGCTTGGTGTGCACGACCGGACACTCGTTGCGCAGTTCCTCCCAGATCGGGAACGGATTTTCGGTCCAGACCGGATCGGTATGGTCGAAATCGTGGACCCAGTCGGTGACCGGCGGATGTTCGGGCAAGATGCTGGAGGTATCAGACATCCGGATAATTCCTTCTGATTGGTTCGTGCAATTCAAAAGAGCGAAATTGATTTCGGACCGGAACTATTCCTCGGTCACTTCGATCGCGATTTCCGGGCAATTGGTCTGGGCGAGCCAGGCCTTGTCTTCCAGACCCGCCGGCACGGAGCCGTCGCCGATCTCGTGCGCGTTGCCGAATTCGTCGAGATTGAACAGTTCAGGCGCCAGCGATTTGCAGCGCGCGTGTCCCTGACATTTGTCCTGGTCGACGCGGATCTTCAGCTTTCCAGCCATGGCAACCGTTTCCTCTCGTTGGCGCGCGCTTGGCTGCGCGTGTATTGTTTTGTTGATTTCGCAAGGCGCCTGCCGGCGGGCTGGCACGCCTCGAAGTTATGGGCTATTACATTCGCTCCCTGGTCGTGCTGTCAAGCGAATATTTGGAATCGTTACAAGGTCGTCACACCGATGCCGCCTCGTCCCGCCCGCAAAGCGCTGAACGCCTACCACCACGGGGATCTCCGCGACGCCCTGGTTCAGGCCGCCTTGCAGGAGGTCGAACTCGGCGGCCCGGAGGCCATCAACATCAGCGCGCTGGCCAAGAAGCTCGGCGTCTCGCAGCCGGCGCCCTACAAGCATTTCGCCGACCGTGAGACGCTGCTGGTCGCCGTCACCGCCGAGGCCTTCCGCCAGTTCAGCGCCATGCTGCGGGCGTCCATCGCCAGGCCGTCGAAGCGTTCGAAACTGTCGCGCTTCGCGCAGCTCACGCTCGATTTCGGCCTGCGCCGCAACGGCGTCTACCGCCTGATGTTCGCCTCGCGCGTCATGGCGTGCGCGCCAAAGGACAGCGAGCTTCACGTTGCCGCGATGGAAACGTTCGACCTGCTGCTGGAAGCGCTGGAAGCGCCGGCCGTCGGATACCTGCGCGAGCGAAGCGCCTTGAAGATCTGGGCCTCGCTGCACGGCGTGGTGATGCTGGCCGAACAGGGCCTGCTTACCGGGCAGGTCGGCCATATCAGCCGGGAAGAGCTGGTCGAGGAGATCGTCGAGCAGACCAAGCTGGCGCTCTCGGTCGCAATCGAGACCGCCGGCAACGCCGGCTGATACCGTATCAGATTCTTGCCGTAATCGAGACCGGCCGTACATCAGGCTTTTGCTTCCTGCCCTTCACGCGGAGTGTTAGCGTTCATCCGGGTTCCAGAACCGGGAAGAACGAGCATGGCCGAAACCAAGATCGATGTAGCTCCTCCCCAGTCCGTCGCCGTCGCGACAACGCGTTCAATCGAGCTGACCGAGGTCGCGACGCGCAGCGAACACGACCTGCTTGGCAATGCCGATGTGCCCGTCGAGGCCTATTGGGGCGTGCACACCTTGCGGGCCGTGGACAATTTCCCGATCACCGGCGTTCCTGTCGGTCATTTTCCGGATCTGGTGCGGGCACTGGCATTGGTGAAGCAGGCGGCGGCGCGCGCCAACCGGCGCCTCGGGCATCTGGCGCCGGCGAAGGCCGACGCCATCGACAAGGCCTGCGATCTGATCGCGAAGGATGGCCGCTTTCACGACCAGTTCGTGGTCGACGCCATTCAGGGCGGCGCCGGTACCTCGACGAACATGAATGCCAACGAGGTCATCGCCAACGTCGCGCTCGAACTGATGGGAAAGCAGAAGGGCGACTACAAGGCGCTTCATCCCAACGACGACGTCAATATGGCGCAGTCCACCAACGACGCCTATCCGACCGCCTTGCGGCTTGCGATCATTTTCGCCGCCGCACCACTGATCGCGGCGCTCGATGAACTTGCCTTTGCCTTCAAGTCGAAGGCTGTCGAGTTCGGCGACGTCCTCAAGATCGGACGAACCCAGCTTCAGGACGCGGTGCCGATGACGCTGGGCCAGGAATTCGACGCCTATTTTGCCACGATCAAGGAAGACGTCGCCCGATTGCGGGAAGCCGCGGCGCTGTTCCGCGAGGTCAATCTCGGGGCAACCGCGATCGGGACCGGCATCAATGCCGACCCGCGTTACGCGGCATTGGCCATCGAGGAACTGGCGCGGGCTTCGCATGAACCGATGGTGCCGGCGAGCAACCTGATCGAGGCGACGTCCGACATGGGCGCCTTCGTGCTGTTCTCGGGCGTGCTGAAGCGCGTCGCGGTAAAACTGTCGAAAATCTGCAACGACCTGCGTCTGCTGTCGAGCGGACCGCGCGCCGGCTTTGGCGAAATACGGCTGCCGACGGTGCAGGCGGGATCCTCGATCATGCCCGGCAAGGTCAACCCCGTTATCCCCGAAGTCGTCAACCAGGTTGCGTATATGGTGATCGGCCACGACCTCACCGTGACCATGTGCGCCGAAGGCGGACAGCTTCAGCTCAACGCCTTCGAGCCCACCATCGGCTATTGCGTGCTGTCCTCGCTGCGGACGCTGACAGCGGCGATCAACACCCTGACGAAGAAATGCGTTGTCGGCATCGAAGCCGATCGCGAGCGGTGCCGGGCGCTGGTCGAGGACAGTATTGGGCTCGTGACAGCGCTGGTCCCCGCGCTCGGCTATGAGGTATGCTCACGCATCGCCAAGCAGGCGCTTGCGCAAAAACGCCGGGTTGCCGACATCGTGCTGGAAGAAAAATTGCTGACGGAAGAACAAATGAGCCGGCTGTTTCGCCCGGACGCCATGACGTCCCCCGCCCGCGCGATGTAGGCGCAGGTGAATGTCGAATCCGATGCTGCCTGTGCAAGATCCTGACAAAACCGCTCTCTATGGCGGCATCATGCTCGGCATCGCCACCGTCGCGGCCCTGATCGTTGCGAACTCGCCGCTCGGTCATCAATATGAGGCGCTGTTGCGGACGACCGGCGAGGTCCGGATCGGATCGATCGGGCTGAGCAAGAGTCTCGATCACTGGATCAATGACGGGTTGATGGCGATCTTCTTCCTGCTGGTCGGACTGGAAATCAAGCACGAGGCGGTCGAGGGCGCGCTGGCGAGCGTGAAGCAGGCGGCGTTGCCTGTCATCGCCGCGGTCGGCGGCTTCATCACTCCAGCGGCGATCTTTGCCGCAGTGAACTGGGACAATGCCGAGGCGTTGCGCGGCTGGGCCGTGCCGGCGGCCACCGATATCGCCTTTGCGCTTGGCGCGTGTGCCATGCTGGGGCGCAAGGTTCCGGCCTCGCTGAGGGCGTTCCTGCTGGCGCTCGCGATCATCGACGATCTGATGGCCATCGTCGTCATCGCGATTTTCTATACCGCCGATCTGTCGGTCATGGCGCTGGCGCTGGGTGGAATAGGTGTCGCGGCCCTGATCGTCCTCAATCGGCTCGATGTCCAAAGGCCGGCATTCTATCTCATCGTCGGCCTGTTCACTTGGGTCTGCGTGCTCAAGTCCGGCGTGCATGCGACACTGGCCGGAGTCGCCGTGGGTCTGGCGATGCCGCTGACCAGGCATGGCGGTCGTAGCCTGCTCGAAGATACCGAACACGCGCTCAAGCCGTGGGTCGGCTACGCGATCGTGCCTATTTTCGCGTTCGCGAATGCCGGCGTGCCGCTGGCGGGCCTGACCTTTTCGAAGCTCGCCGCGCCGGTCCCGCTCGGGATCATTGCCGGCCTGTTTCTCGGCAAGCAGTTCGGCGTCTTTGGCGCGTCGCTGCTCGCCATCCGGCTCGGCCTTGCCGCCATGCCGGAAGGCGCTACGGTCGCCAAGCTTTATGGAATGGCCGTTTTGACCGGAATCGGATTCACCATGAGTCTGTTCATCGGAACGCTGGCCTTCGACGACGAGGCCGTCCTGACGCAGGTCCGGCTCGGCGTTCTCGTAGCGTCGCTGCTATCAGGCATCGCCGCCTCATTGATTCTCTCGGCCGCAGGGCGATCGAACATCGCATCCGGCGCCACACATTAGCGGCGCATATCGGCCTTGCCCTGCGCTTTGGCCGGCGAGAACGACTGATTGCTGAACGGCGACGCGGTAGGAACCTTGATCGCAATGAAATCGCGGCCGATCGACTGGTGGCAGGAATTGCATCCGGCGGTCAGTTCCTGGAAGGCCTTGCCGAAGGCTGCGCTGCTTTTTGACGCGATGGCGCCGTCGATGGCTTTGACGGGCCCGTCGACCATCGTGATGTTCTCGACGGGTATGTTGGTGTAAAGCGCGACGGCATCGACGAGGCCCGACTTCAGCAGTCCAAGTTCATAGGCAGCGAGTTCCCAGTTCTGCTGCTGGCCCGCGATCGACAGCTTCAGATGCCTGAACTGGACCGTGCTCATGATATCGGCCAGCTTGGGCGCGTATTCACGCGAGGTCTGGGCCGCAACCACGAAGGGGGTCGCCAGTGCGATGAGGGCCACGACCATAGCCGTGAGGTATCTTGTTCTGTTATGCATGGATTCGATCATAGCTCGCGGCCGCGCGAATCCTTTGACCTAAGTCAACTCGCTGCGGCGACGCAAACGGGCAACACCCGTCGCCGGATCGCGGCGGGCGGAGACGTGGCTTCTTGTATTCGTGACAGCCAACTGGTCTCCTTGGCCGGTCTGAAGGCATCAGAGATTGAACATGGATTTTGCGCGCCACCGGATTCGGCCCGCGCTGCGCCGATGGCGGGCCGGGCCACGCCGATGGCGGGCCGGGCTGACCGGTTTCGCCCGGTGGTCGGTGCTTGGCATGCTGGCTTCGCTGTGCTGTTCGGGGATCGCATTCGCTGGGGATCATGGCGACGATGAGGAGGAGGCGGCCTCAACCAAACCGGCCCTGCCGAACATCTATCTCGATATGAGGACCATCTACACCACCCTGCCCGCGGGCGCGCTGTCGATCGGGTTCAGCACGCCTCCGTTACTATCGACCCTGTCGAACCTCTCGTCGATCGCGACCCTGACGTCGCCGTCCAGCCGCAGCATAGCTGTCGATCTTCCCGTGACGGTTGATGTCAACGACCGGCTCTCGGTCTATGGCGGCGTCAGCGGCAGCGCCTCGCAATCGGGTACCGGTCCCTGGTCGGCTTTCACCGTCACCAGCTTTACCGTCGGTTTCCAGGCCGACATCTATCAGCAAAACGGTGGCATGTTGCCGACGCTCACGGTTCAATCCAACGCGACGCGTTCGATTTCCGACTCGCCGCTGGCGACGACGGCGTACAACACGATTCTGGAAGCGGACTACGCGCTGAACGCCGATGAAACCCGCGGGTTCCTGGCCGGCGTGCAATACACGCGGGTGCTGGTCGATACCCCTCTGGCCAGCGTCAAACCCGATACCATGGGATATGTCGGCGGCTATTATCAGTGGGATAACAACTGGAAGCTTACCGGACGCTTCGGCGTGCAGTCCTTCGGCGGCGCCCAGCTTCTGAACCTGACGCCATTCCAGCCCTTCACCCAGCCGATCGTGCGGCTCGACCTCGACCGCATGGACGACAACGACAATCGTCTGTTCGGCGTCACGGCGCAGATCGCGTGGACGCCAAAGCCGTCCTACCAGCTGACGCTTCGAACCCCGCTCTATGCGATCCGAAATTGACGCCTGCCGGAATCCGTACGCCGAAGCTATCTTCGCCGCAGCGACGCAACCCGGCGGCCCTTGCCGGCCAATGACGCAGCCGCCTTCGGCTTCCGGGCCCGGGCGACGACATTCCGCCCGGCGCCGGTTTCCCGCATCTGTTCCTCGACGTAGAGACGCGCGCTGGCGATATGCCGGCGCATCGTGCGCTCGGCTTCGACGGGATCGCGTCGCGTCATCGCCGCCACGATATCCCTGTGTTCGCGGAGCGTCTGTTTGGTCCGGTCCGGAGTGACGCTGGATTGGCGACGGTAGACCCGGAGCAGGTAGTAGAGATCCTCGCAAAGCATCTGGACCAGCCGTGCGTTACGGCTCCCCTTCACGATCCGGAAGTGGAAGTCGAAATCCATCGTCTCCGGATAAACACCGGTCCCCTGCACGCTTTTCTGCTGCTGATGCAGCAAGGCGGAAAGCGCCTTGAGTTCCTCGTCCGTCATGTTGGCGGCGGCAAGTCCGCAGGCCATCCCTTCCAACGCCTCTCGAACCTGGAGCACCTCGCAGAGATCGCCCGGCGACAGGCTGGCAACGCGAACGCCGATATTCGGTGTTCGCAGCAACAGCTTGCGGCCTTCGAGCGTGCGGATCGCCTCACGCAGCGGACCACGGCTGACACCGAGCGACGTGGCGAGCGCCTGTTCGCTGATCTTGCCGCCGGACTGCAGATCGCCGTTCATGATCGCCGCCTCGATCCGTTCCGCAAGCGCGTCGACCAGCGACTGAGCTGAGATCTTGTCGTTTAAAATGCCGTTCATGAAAACCTTTCGAGCCTTGCTATAGACGCCCCGCAGGCGCCACCGCGCTAACCCGATGCGGAAGAAACAATGATCGCGTCGGCTCCGCACCACCGCTGGCTCGGCCCTATGCCACCTAATATCTGCCTTCGCCGAAAACAATCAATCGTAGAAATACGGGTCGGGAAACTGTTTACAGTCAAGTACCGTCGCCGGCCCCCTTACCGTCTACAGTCGTCATTATGCGGCGTGGGCGGATGCCGTTGCGCCCGCGGCGGGGCTACGGCGTCGCTTAATGGCCATCGTGTCTGTATAGAGGGTGCCGCAAACTAGCTTCAGCGGTCGCTACGGCCTTGCAACAACGAAAGTCGGAGAAAAAGTATGTCGGAGAAGGTCGCGGTCATCGGGATGGGACAGATGGGATCGGGGATGGCCGGACGGCTGAGGGAGTCCAACCTCGACGTCGTCGGTTATGACGTCAACGCCGATCAGCGCGCGCGCCTGACCAAGGACGGCTTTCGGATGGCATCGAACATCGCGGAGGCGATCGCCGGCCGCAGCATCGTGTTGACCAGCCTGCCCGACCCCAAGGCAGTGACGGAGGCCTGGCTCGGCACCGAAGGAATCGTCGCCCACGCCGCCAAGGGCACGCTGTGCATCGAGCTCTCGACCATCGATCCGCAAACGATGCGGCAGGCCGCCGAGGCCGCCGCCGCCCGCGGCATCGCGGTGGTCGATTGTCCGGTCAGCGGCAGTCCCAACGAGGCGCGTGCCGGCAAGCTGATCCTGATCGCCGGCGGCGAGATGGCCGACGTGACCCGCGCCGAACCGATCCTGAAACTGCTCGGCAATGAGTGGAAATACACCGGCGGTGTCGGCACCGCCAAGGTCGTCAAGATCGTCAACAACATGATGTCGATGGGCAACGTGCTGGTCGCAGCGGAAGCCTTCGCGCTTGGCGTTGCCGCCGGTGTCGAGCCGGAAAAGCTCTACGACGTGCTGTCGGTGAGCGGTGGCCGCTCGCATCATTTCACCAAGCGCTTTCCGAATGCGATCAAGGGCGATTTCTCACCGGGCTTCAAGATGGAGCTTGGCGAGAAGGACCTGGCGCTCGGCGTCGAACTCGGACGTGCGACCCGGATGCCGACGCCGTCCGCTTCGGCAACCCGCGAACTCTACGCGCTTGCGCTGGCCGAAGGGTTTCGTGGCCAGGACATCGTCTCGCTCCTGGCAATGTATCAGAACTGGGCCAAGCCGAAGCCGGCCAACTGATGAACGGCGCCGGATGTCCTGTTCGGCTGATCGGCTATTGACGCGCGCCGCCGTTCCAACTTCGATGCTCCCCGGCAGGAGGACGGGAGCCATGAGACACCCCTTGGACACGGCCGTCATGTCCGGCGCGCTCTGGCTATTGGCGGCGATGCTGATTGACGTCCTGACGCCGAAAGAATTGACCGCGTTCATGGTCGGGGAAGTACTGGCGCCGGCGGTGATCGTCGGAGCCGTGTTCTACCACATGAAGCTGCCCGGGCCGGACCTGGCAATCTCGCTGGCAACGCTGTGGCTGGTATCGGTGATGGTGATCGAATGGATCACGCCGAAACCGATATCGCCCTACTTCATGACCGCCGCCGTGGCACCGGCGATTCTCGTGGGTGCATGGCTTCATGGTTTGGCGAGATGGCGCCGCAGAGCGAGCGACGCCAGCCAAAGAGAAAGTATTTGAGTTCGGGATGCGCCTGGGGATATCAGCCCGCGTCGATCTCCGGCAGGGTCAGAAGCCGCTGCCGAAGCGCGAGCCGCACAAGCTCGATATCCGAATTGACGCCGAGCTTGCTCCTGGTGAGATAACGCGTATTCGCCACTGTCTTGAGACTGACATGGAGCGTTTCAGCGATCGCCTCCGGCGTCTTTCCGTCAAGCAGCATCCGCAATATTTCGAATTCCCGCGGCGACAGGACATCGACCGCCGATGGCTCGTTATCAAGCCGGCTCAGCGCCAGTTCATGATCGATATCCGCACTCAATGCGGTGCGGCCCTTCAAGATGTCGAATATCGCGCGCAGCAGTTCTTCGGGCGGGCTGCTCTTGGTCACATAGCCCTTGGCGCCGGCCCGGATGGCCTGCACGGCATAGGCCGCATTCTGATGCATCGTGAACGCGAGAATTCGCACAGCCGGGTCCCATGCCCGGATGCGCCTGATGGCTTCGATGCCGCCGAGACCCGGCATCGTCAGATCCATGATGACGATATCTGGCGACGCTTCCTTGTACAGCCGATAGGCTTCCGCGCCATCGCAGGCTTCAGCGACCACCTGCAACCGTGGTTGCTTCTGCAGCAGCGAGCGATATCCCTCGCGGACGATCGCATGATCGTCGACCAGCATGATCCTGGCGCGTTCCGGCTGGGTCATGGCGCCGGGATCACCGCATGCAAGATCATTCCGGTCGGACGCCGGGCCTCGAAACTCAAGCTGCCTCCCAGCGCCACGATTCGCTCGCGCAT
>JAIEPP010000047.1 GCA_019748335.1 Xanthobacteraceae bacterium | reverse complement strand
CACAATGCCCGGCTTGGCTCCAAGTTCCCGGGAATGCCAGCATTCCCAAAAATCCCGAGTGCGAGTCGTTCCGGTAACCACCGATTCTGCGGCGTTTTGGTTAAGAAAATCTGTCCTGAGCGCCGTTTGCGCCTTTGTGCTGATTTTCGGCCTGCTCCCGGCGCCGCCTTTGCGCAAAGCCAGTGGAAGATGACGACCGAATATCCGCAGAGCAACATCTCCGGCATCGGGCTCGTCACCTTCGGAAAATTGCTGTCGTCGAAAACGCTGGGCGCGCTGACTACCGTGACGGCTTTTGACAATGAAATGAAAATCACCTCTCGCGACATGCCGCAAGCGGCGCAGGATCGCCGTATCGACGGCGGGGACGCGTTCGCGGCGCCGCTGGAAACCTCCGACCCGATCTTCGGCCTGTCGGCGCTTCCCTTTGTGGTCCAGTCGGTCGAAACCGCGAAGGCAATGAATGCCAAAGCACGGCCGCTCTATGAACGTGCGCTGGCGGCAAAGGGCATGAAGCTGCTGTATGTCACGATCTGGCCCGCGACCGGCATCTGGTCCGATCGGCCGCTCAACAGCGAGGAAGACCTTCATGCTTTGGCGGTGCGGGCCTATGACAAGAGTTCGGCCGAGGTCTTGCGTGCGGCGGGCGCTGCGGCCGAATTCCTTCCGTTCAACGAGGCGATTGCCAGGGTCAAGGAACACAAGCTCAATGCGATCCTGACCTCCGGCGACGGTGGTGCGGGTCGAAAGCTCTGGGACGACCTGCATCATTTCACGCCGATCAATTATGCGATCCCGGTCTCGATCGCGTTCATCCGCAAGGACGCCTTCGACGCGCTACCGGCCGACCAGCAGGCCGCGGTCGACGCCGCCGCGGCGGAGACGGAAAGCAGCCAGATCGAGTTGCTGGTCAATCGCACCGCCGAGAACTACGCGCGGATGCGCGCCAACGGCGTCAGTATTGACGAGCCGGCGCCGCCTGCCATCATCACAGCACTGAAGAAAGCTGGAACCGGTCCGATCGCGGCATGGCAGGCCAAGGTTTCGCCGGAGGCTGCCGCGATCCTGGATTGGGCTAATAATCAATAACGGTGCTTACTTCCCGAACTTCTCGTGCAGCGCCGGAAACAGCCGGTCCGGCTTGAACGGCGTCGCGGTGAAGCGGATGCCGGTGGCGTCGGCGATGGCGTTGCCGAGGGCGGCGGCGACGGGGTTGTACGGGCTTTCGCTCATCGACTTCGCGCCCATCGGCCCGATGCTGTCCGAGGTGTCGGCAAAGAACACTTCGGTGCGCGGAATGTCGGCGAACTGCGGCAGGTGATAGTCGCGGAATTTGGGATTGACGACGCGTCCGTTGTCGTCGATCACCATTTCCTCGTAGAGCGTGGCGCCGAGCGATTGCGCGACACCGCCCTCGACCTGGCCACGGCATTGCATCGGGTTGGCGACCTTGCCGGCATCGGCGGCGTGCACGCTCTTCAAAATCCTGATCTCGCCGGTGCCCTTGTTGACCGCCACGCGAAAGCCCTGGACGTTGAAGGCGACCGAGCGCGGCGATCCGGCCGAGCCGCCGCTGGCGGCGAGCGATTTGCCGACCGCCTGCGCCGAGGCGGCGAGCAGCGCGTAGGGCGTGCGGCGCCCGGCGCACACGGTGGCGTGGTTGTCGAGCGAACATGAATCCGGGTTCTCGCCGAGCAGCGATGCGGCAAAGGACTTCAGCTGTCCGGCCAGCGCTTCGGCGGCGGCTTGCGTGGCGCGACCGGCCACGAACGTCCCGGCACTGCCATAGGCACCGGTGTCGTGACCGCCATGCGCGGTGTCGGATTGCCGCAGGCTGATGCGATCGACCGTGGTCGCGAGTGCGCTAGCGGCAATCTGGCGATGCACCGTCGCGGTGCCGTTGCCGAACTCGGCGGTGCCGACCGTCAGTTCGAAGCCGCCATCCTCGCGCAGCGCAATGCTGCAGTCGGCGTAATGCCCGGCCGGCGGCACGGTATCGATCATGGTCAGCGCGATGCCGTCGCCGCTCAGCCAGTCCTCGGAGAGATCTGGTTTTGGCGTATCGGCCGCCATCGCGCGCTCGACCAGGTCGAGGCACTGGTCGAGCCCGTAGGAGCCATAGAGCACGTCGTGATATTCGGACTCCGGCGGCGAGCGCATCGGATCGCCTGGCTTGACCACGTTGCGGCGGCGCATCTCGAACGGGCTGATGCCGAGTTGCTTTGCCAGTTCGTCGATCGCGGCTTCCACCGCCAGCAGCGTTTGCGGCAGTCCGTAGCCGCGAAAGGCGCCTGCCGGTACGGTGTTGGTATAGGCGGCCACCCCATCGACCTTCTTGTTCGGGCAGCTATAGACCCCGAGAGATTCGCCGACCGAATGAAACAGCACCGGCCCGGCGTGGTTGCCATAGGCGCCGGTGTTGGAGAGCACGTCGAGTTGCAGCGCCGTCAGCTTGCCGTCCTTGTCGGCGCCGGCCTTCACCGTGACGCGCATCGGATGCCGCGTCGAGGTCGAGATGAACTGCTCCTCGCGGGTCAGTTCGAATTTCACGGGACGTCCGGTTTTCAGCGCGGCGAGCGCCAGAATATCCTCGACGAACATTTCCTGCTTGCCGCCAAAGCCACCGCCGACGCGTTCGCAGAACACGCGTACCTTCGCGGGCGTCAGATTGAACAGGTCCGCCAGCGCGCGTCGCGTCAGGAACGGAACCTGCGTCGAGGAACGCACCGTCAGCACGCCTTCGGCATCGACCCAGGCGAGGCCGCCATGGGTTTCCAGCGCGGCATGCTGCACCCGCTGGGTCGTGAACGTGCCCTGATACGTTACGGCGGACTGCGCCAGCGCAGCGGCGACATCGCCGAATTCGCCATGGGTTTCCGCGACGATGTTGCGCACCGAATTGGCGACGCGATGGGTCGTCGTCTTGTCGCCATGGATGACCGGCGCGCCCGGCGCGATGGCCTGCGCGGGATCGATCACGGCGGGCAGGATTTCATATTCGACCTTGAGGCGACGGCAGCCTTCCTCGGCGGCGGCCTCGGTGTCGGCGACCACGGCAGCGACCTTCTGCCCGATGAAGCGGACGATCCGGTCGAGCACCTTGGTGTCGTCCGGGTCCATCCAGTCTTTTTCATGCCGCGCCGTCGAGAACAGCCGTTCCGGCGCGTCCTCGTAAGTCAGCACCGCGTGTACGCCGGCCACGCCGAGCGCGGCGCTCTTGTCGATCGAACTGATCCTGGCGTGCGGATGCGGCGAGCGCAGCATCTTGATGTGCAGCAGGCCTTCGGGAGCGATATCGAAGGTATAGCGCTCGGCGCCGCGCACCACGTTCGGGCCGGCGGGCGCGGGCAGGCTGCGGCCGAAGGCGGTGCCGGCGGCAGCGTCCTCGACATTGGCCTTGCCGTTGAGCGCATCCTCGATCGAACCGTAGCCGGTGCAGCGGCAGATGTTTCCTTTCAGCGACGCGCCGAGGTCCTGGCGTTGCGCCTGGTTGAGGGAAGCACAGGTCAGGATCATGCCCGCGGTGCAGAACCCGCACTGAAAACCCTGCGCATCCAGAAACGCCTGCTGCATCGGGTGGGTGCCGCCGTCGGGCGCGAGCCCTTCGATGGTCGTCACGGCATGACCTTCGGCGCGGAACGCCGGGATCAGGCAGCTATGCACCGGCTCGCCATCGAGCAGCACCGTGCAGGCGCCGCAGTCGCCGGCGTCGCAGCCTTTCTTGACGCCGAAATGGCCGAGCTGGCGCAGAAACGTTCGCAGGCATTGTCCGGCCTGCGGGGCTTGCGCGAAGGTTTTGCCGTTGATTTCAAAACTCATAGCAACGCCTGCAATTCGCTACGGATTTCTTCGCTAAGCCGCAACGTCATGTGCTTGCGCCATGCCGGCTTGCCGTGCACGTCGGTGTGATATAGGTCGTCGGCAATGTGATCTAGGATCGCTTCGCGCAATTCCTTCACCGTCGGGATTTTGGCAAACGGGATTTGAACAGGCCGTTTGGTGGAAGCCGTCACCGTCAACGCAAAGGCGTCTTCGCTGCTCAGGCTTCCGATCACGAGCGCTGCCGAGCGGCCGACCGATGTCAGCGAGATTTGCCGAAACGCCGAACGCCGCTTCAAGGCCGCGAGCGGGAGTTCGATTTGCCGCAGCAAATCGCCATGCGCGAGTACATTGCGGTTGTCACCGGTGACAAAATCGGCGACCGCGACCTTCCGTTCGCCGCCTGAGGCCGGCCAGATCGTGGCGACCCCGTCGAGCGCCGCGGTCAGCGAGATCATCGGTCCCGCCGGCAGCGACATGCAGATGTTGCCGCCGACGGTTGCGGTCTTCCAGATCTTGAAGGAGGCGAGAAAGGCCCGGCAGCACTGGTTGATCAACGGCGAGGCGATCCATTCCGGCGGGCAGGCCAGCGCGTCGAGCTGCGCCACGGTGCAGGTCGCCGCGATCGAGAGCCCGGCCTCATCGATCGTCAGCGCCGGCCATTTGAAGTCGGCGAGGTCGATCAGGCGGCGCAGATGGGCCTGCGGTTCGGAGAACAGCCAGGTCCCGCCCGCGAGCCAAGCATCGCCTGCCGTCCAAACGGGCAATTGGTCCCGCGCCTTGGGATGGGCGACCGTGGTGATGGTGTTCAGGTCCATGGATAGGCTAGCGCTTTCAACAGGATGCATCTCTGCTTTAGAAGTCTTGCAAGACCGGCGCCAGTTGCCAATCCGGTTGGGATGGTCTTTGCATGAACGGAAGTGGGCGCGTGCGACGGCGTCTTCACGTAAATTGGTGGGATCATGGACCAAACGCAGGCGATCTGGATCAAGGATCCCCTTTCCATTCTGGCTGAAGGTGCCGAACGCGGCATCGTGATCCGCGGCGGCAAGATCGTCGAACTGGTGGGCAAAGGCCGTGAACCGGTGACGGCCCATACGACGGTCTATGACGCTGGTGCCCATGTGGTGCTGCCCGGCCTGATCAACACCCATCATCATTTCTACCAGACCCTGACCCGGGCGCTTCCGGCGGCGATGGACCGCGAACTGTTCCCGTGGCTGCAAGCGCTCTATCCGGTGTGGGCGCGGCTAACGCCGGAATCGCTCGACCTCGGCGTGTCAGTGGCGATGTCGGAACTGCTGCTGTCCGGCTGCACCACCACGACCGATCATCACTACGTGTTTCCGGGCGGGCTCGAGGACGCCGTCGATATCGAGGTCGCCGCCGCCAAGCGCCTTGGCCTGCGGGTGCTGCTGACGCGCGGCTCGATGAACCTGTCGCAGAAGGACGGCGGCTTGCCGCCGGACAGCGTGGTGCAGGACGAAGATACCATTCTGGCCGACTGCGAGCGCGTCGTCGCCAAGCATCACCAGCGCGGCGAGGACGCGATGGTGCAGATCGCGCTGGCGCCATGCTCGCCGTTTTCGGTGACGACGTCCTTGATGAGTGCGACCGCGGCGCTCGCCGACAGGCTCGACGTTCGCCTGCATACCCATCTGGCCGAAACCGAGGACGAGAACAGGTTCTGCGAGCAGATGTATGGCTGCCGTCCGCTGGATTATCTCGAGCAATGCGGCTGGCTCAACGCGCGTACCTGGCTCGCGCATGGCATCTTCTTCACGCCGGACGAGATGAAACGGCTCGGCAAGGCCAAAACCTCGATCAGCCATTGCGCTTGCAGCAACCAGATTTTGGCGTCGGGTTGCTGCCCGGTCTGCCAGATGGAAGAGGCGGGGGTCTCGATCGGCCTCGGCGTCGATGGCTCGGCGTCGAACGACGAGTCCAACCTGATGCAGGAAGTGCGCGCCGCATTTCTCTTGCAGCGGGCACGTTACGGCGTCGGCAAGGTCAGCCACAAGGACGCGCTGCGCTGGGCCACCAGGGGCTCAGCCGCCTGCGTCGGCCGTCCCGAACTCGGCGAAATCGCGGTCGGCAAGGCGGCGGACCTGGCGCTGTTCAAGCTCGATGAATTGCGCTTTTCCGGCCACGGCGATGCCTTGGCGGCACTCGTTCTGTGCGGCGCGCACCGCGCCGATCGCGTCATGGTCGGCGGCAACTGGGCGGTGACCGATGGCGCAATCCCCGGCCTCGATGTGCAAGACCTGATCCGCCGCCATAGCGCGGCCGCGCGCAAGATGCAGGCGGGGTGACAATCCTCATGGTGAGGAGCGCGCACTTGCGCGCGTCTTCGGACGATGCTTCGCATCGCCGGGCGAACCATGAAGCCCGTGGCCCATCCTTCGAGACGCGCTTCGCGCTCCCACGGGTGAACGCAATTGCGTTCATCCCGGGGATGAGATCGTCATGTGAGGCGCGGTCATGAAAAAAAGGTCCGGGCGTTACCACCCGGACCCTCGTCGCTCGCTAACCCCAGCCCTTACTTGCCGGGGATCTTGTCGTCGATGCCCTTGACGTAGAAGTTCATGCCGAGCACCTGGCCATCGTCGAGATGGGTGCCGCCCTTGCATTCGACTTCCTTGCCGTCCTGGCCGATCACCGGGCATTTGAACGGGAACAGCTTGCCGTCGGTGATGGCGGCTTCGGTGTCCATCGCGAGCTTCTTCACGTCGTCGGGCATGTTGGTGTAGGGCGCCATCATCACGATCTTGGTCTTCAGGCCACCCCAGAAGTCTTCCGACTTCCAGGTGCCGTCGAGCTCGGCCTTGACGCGCTCGATGTAGTAGGGGCCCCAGTTGTCCATGATCGAGGTGAGTTGCGACTTCGGTCCGAACTTGATCATTTCGGAATCCTGACCGAACGCCAGCTTGCCGCGCTCGGACGCGATCTGCATCGCGGCCGGCGAATCCGTGTGCTGCATGATCACGTCGGCGCCCTGGTCGAGCAGCGCTTTGGCGGCGTCCGCTTCCTTGCCCGGATCGAACCAGGAATTGGCCCAGATGATCTTGACCTTGATGTTGGGATTGATGGTCTGTGCGCCGAGGATGGTGGCGTTGATGCCGGAGATGACTTCCGGAATCGGGAACGAGCCGATGTAGCCGAGCACGCCGCTCTTCGACATCTTGGCGGCGATGATGCCCTGGATGTAGCGGCCCTCATAGAACCGGCCGGAATAAGTCGAGACGTTTTCGGCGCGCTTGTAGCCGGTGGCGTGCTCGAAATGAATCTTTGGATATTTCTTCGCCACCTTCAGTGTCGGCTCCATGTAGCCGAACGAAGTGGTGAAGATCAGCTTGTTGCCGGCGCGGGCGAGCTGTTCGATCGAACGCTCGGAGTCCGGGCCTTCGCTGACGTTTTCGAGGAAGGTGGTTTCGACCTTGTCGCCGAACTCCTTGACCATCGCCTGGCGGGCGACGT
The DNA here is from genome assembly GCA_019748335.1 of Xanthobacteraceae bacterium. Lineage (GTDB taxonomy): Bacteria > Pseudomonadota > Alphaproteobacteria > Rhizobiales > Xanthobacteraceae > Bradyrhizobium. Next base: position 18,580 of record JAIEPP010000047.1, on the reverse strand, counting down.
CGTGCTGATAGGTCCAGCCGAGGTCGCCGACCGGGCCGAGATAGATGAAGCCGACCTTGAGTTTGTCGGCGGCGGAAGCGCCGACCAGACTGGCTCCGACGGCGATCACCGCTGCCGTCGTCGCGATGAGAATTTTTCTCATATGGGTTTCTCCGGTTACTGAAGGGGTGGACTGTCACTCCCGATTCGCACGCGCCCCATCGCGCACGCCTCGGGTATGTCTATCGATCGGGCACGAACACCGTTCCGAGCGCCGCCGGCGCGGTCGAGCCGCCGCTGCGCGCGCGTGAAATCAGAACGAGAACGATGACAGTGGCGAGGTACGGCAATGCCGACATCAGTTGCGACGGGACGCCGACGCCCCAACCCTGGGCATGCAATTGCAGGATCGTCACCGCGCCGAACAGGTAGGCGCCGATCACGAGGCGACCCGGCCGCCAGGATGCAAACACCACCAGCGCCAGCGCGATCCAGCCGCGGCCGGCGGTCATGCCGGGAATAAAGAACGGCGTATAGGCGAGCGGCAGATAGGCGCCGGCAAGGCCTGCGCAGGCACCGCCGAACATCACCGCGTACATCCGGATCTGCAGCACGGGGTAACCGAGCGCATGCGCCGAGACGTGATTGTCGCCGACGGCGCGCAGGATCAGCCCGGCCCGCGTCTTGTAGAGGAACCACCAGACCGCGACGACCAGCGCCAGCGAGAGATAGATGAAGCCGTCCTCGCCGAACAGGATGCGTCCGACCAGCGGGATATCGGTGAGGCCGGGGATGTGAAGATGCGGCGCCGGCGTGATCTTCTCGCCGACGAAGCGGGCGCCGATCAGGCCCGACAGCCCGATGCCCAGAATGGTCAGTGCCAGACCGGTAGCGACCTGGTTGACCGCCAGCCCCAGCGTCATCAGCGCAAAAATCAGCGACAGCAGCGCGCCGGCGACGATACCGCAGAGCGCGCCGACGATGATCGAACCGGATAGCCAGGCGCCGCCGAAGCCGCAGGCGGCGCCCACGATCATCATGCCTTCGACGCCGAGGTTCAGCACGCCGGCGCGTTCGGTGATCAGCTCGCCGGTCGCAGCCAGCAGCAGCGGCGTGGAAGCCGCAAGCACTGCGAGGATGATGGCTTCAACGAGCTCCATCAGGCTACCTTTGCCGACGCGTAAATCAGCTTGAAGCGGTAGAGAATGAGGGAATCGCAGGCGAGCACGTAGAACAGCAGGATGCCCTGGAACACCTTGGTGACGTCCAACGGGATTTTCATTGCGATTTGCGCCTGCTCGCCGCCGATAAAGGTCAATGCGAGAAATAGTCCTGCAATTAATATTCCAACCGGGTTCAGCCGCCCGAGGAACGCAACGATGATCGCGGTAAAACCGTAGCCCGGCGAGATGCCGGGCTGCAGATGGCCGACGGGACCTGCGACTTCGATGATCCCGGCGAGGCCGGCCAGCGCGCCCGAGATCGCGAAGGTCAGGAGGATCAACTGGTTGGAGTTGAAGCCGCCGAAGCGGGCGGCGCGCGGTGCTGCGCCGACGACGCGGATTTCGAAACCCTTGATGGTTTTTCCGAGCAGCACCGTACCCGCGGCGACCACCACCAGCGCGATGACGGCACCAAGGTGCAGCCTTCCGGTCTCGATCAGCAACGGCACGGTCGCGACCGGATCGAACTCGGCGGTGGTGGGAAAGTTGAAACCCTTGGGATCGCGCCACGGCCCGCGCACCAGATAATCGAGAAAGAGGTCGGCGACGTAGACCAGCATCAGGCTGGTCAGAATTTCGCTGGCGCCGAACCTGACCTTGCAGATCGCCGGGATCAACGCATAGAGCGCGCCGGCCGCGGCCCCGAGCAGCAGCATCGCCGGCAACACCCAGGGGCCGGCATCGGTGCCTTGCGTCTTCACGGCGAGCCAGCTTCCGGCGACGGCGCCGACCAGGAACTGGCCTTCGGCGCCGATGTTCCAGGCGTTGGCGAGATAGCACAGCGACAGGCCGATCGCGATCATCACCAGCGGCGACGCCTTCACCGCGATCTCCTGCAGCGAATAGCTGTCGGTGAGCGGATCGATGAAGTAGACGCCGAGCGCGGAAATCGGATTTTTGCCGAGGATGACGAACAGGATGCTCATGGTGACGATCGTCAGCCCGATCGCGATCAGCGGCGAAACCAGCGCGATCGTGTTCGACCGTTCGGCGCGTTTTTCAAGCACCAGCTGCATGGGCCGCTTCCTTCTGATCCAGATTCTTCTGATCCAGACTTGCGCCGCCCATCAACAGGCCGAGCTTTTCACGGCTGGCTTCGCTGGTGGGTATGGGTGCCGACAGATGGCCGTGAAACATCACGGCGATGCGGTCGGTGATTTCGGCGAGCTCGTCGAGGTCCTGGCTCGTCACCAGCACCGCCGCGCCAGAGGCCGCGAGATCGAGCAATGCCTGTCGGATCACGGCGGCCGCACCGGCGTCGACGCCCCAGGTCGGCTGGCTCACGACCAGGACCACCGGGTTGCGCAGGATTTCGCGGCCGACGATGAATTTTTGCAGATTGCCGCCGGAGAGGCTGGCAGCCTCGGGATCGCGCTTGGCCTTGCGGACGTCAAACGCTTTGGTTGCCTTGTCGACGGTGCTGAGCGTCGCGGCGGTGTTGACGAAACCGTGCTGGACCATGCCGCTGGCGGCGTGGCCGGTCAGCAGCGCGTTTTCCGACAATCGCATTCGCGGCGCGGTGCCGTGACCGAGCCGCTCTTCCGGCACGAACGCAGCACCGAGCTTGCGCCGCCGGGTGATCGAAAGGTGCCCGGCGGCATGTCCGTCGATCACGACGGTGCCGGGATCCTGCGCCAGCCGCTCGCCCGAAAGCGCTGCGAAAAGCTCGTCCTGGCCGTTACCGGCAACGCCGGCGATGCCCAAGATTTCACCACCCTTGAGCTCGAATGAGATGTGCTGGAGCCGCACCCCATGCGGATCGTCCGGCTCGAGACCGAGGTCGTTGACCACGAGGCGCGGCACGGTGGTCTGGCGGTTGGCCGCCGCCTTCACTTCCTTGATCTCGCTGCCGACCATCATGCGCGCGAGCGAAGAGGCGGTCTCGGCCTTGGGATTGCAGGTCGAGATCTTCTTGCCGCCGCGCAGGATGGTGGCGGTGTCACACAGCCGCTTCACCTCGTCGAGCTTGTGGCTGATGTAGAGGATCGCGCGCCCTTCCGCCTTCAGCCGATCGAGCACGACGAAGAGCTGGTCGGCCTCCTGCGGCGTCAGCACCGCGGTCGGCTCGTCCAGGATCAGGAATTTCGGATTCTGCATCAGCGCGCGGACGATCTCGATGCGCTGCCGTTCGCCGACCGACAATTGCCAGACCTCGCGTTTGGGATCGAGCGGAAGCCCGTAAACATTGGAGACTTCTTCAAGACGCGCCGACATGTCCTTGAAGGATTCCCTGCCATCGAGCCCGAGCGCGACGTTCTCGGCGACGGTGAGATTGTCGAACAGCGAGAAGTGCTGGAACACCATACCGATGCCGCGGCTGCGGGCTTCCGACGGGCCGGACAGCACCATCTTCTCGCCTTGCCAGAGCATGTCGCCCTCGCTCGGCTGCACCAGTCCGTAGATGGTTTTGACCAGTGTGGATTTTCCGGCGCCGTTCTCGCCGAGCAACGCGTGGATCTGCTGCGGCCAGATCTCGATGTCGATCGCGTCGTTAGCGAGGAAGGTGCCGTACCGCTTGGTCAAGCCGACCGTCTGGAGCAGCGGCGTGCCACCCATGTGCAGCGCGGCAGGCGTCGATTCTGACATTCGTTGTCACGCGTATGAGAAAAAGAATGCCTCAATACTGTGCTAGTTTGGACGGCTGCGTAAGTAGGGAAAAAGCGCCAGCCTTTGCTCAACTCTTTGGCAGGCGAGAAGCGGCGCGATTCTCCGGGAATTTTGCGGCTGCGGCGCGTAACCTATCAGCTCGGATGTCTTTTGATCGCCTTACGCCAGCCTAAACTCCGCCTTGGGGCCTGCGGAAACGCCTGACGTCATGTTGTAAATTTGTGACGGTCCAGACAATTCAGGATGGCCTAGTCAGTGCTGCTCCGAAGTTGAGCAATTTTGCCGCAGCTGTGTACGTGTTGCCGGGATTGCCTCGTTCGCGCATTTCGCAAAGGGCGGCCTGCGCCCGATCGTCGCAGAAAACCCTTTAATTTTCGGCCAACGCGAGAAAAGCCGGTTCTACCGCAGATTGCTCTGCCGACAAGACCCGTCGGCGCGCCGTCGCGCAAAACGCTGACGCCGCAAATATTTGTGATCAAGTTTGCAGCAAGCCCTGGGGAATCTTGAGGCTTCTCACTTCATGTGATCGGCGCAAGGGTCGCCTCCAAGGGCCTCGATCATTCGGTCGTTCAACTTGGGGGTAATTGGATGTTTAGTCTTCGCAGAACATTGGCAGCAGCGGCGCTGTCTCTCGCTACACTGGTTCCGGCAGGTTACGCCGGCGCGGCCGATTTGCCGGTCAAGGCCGTCAAGAAGGCGGCTCCGGTTCCCTTCTTCTACGTGATCGACGACCGGGTGTCGTTCTCCTGGATGCCGAAGGGCACCGATCCCGGCATGTTCTCGGTGAACCCGAACGGCTCGATCAACGGCACCACCGCCAAGCAGGTCTATTCGTTCACCCACTTTGACGCCTGGGCCTACGGCACCAACTTCTTCACCATCTCGATGTTCAAGTCGGGCCACAACGATCCGGCCTCGCCGTGTATCGCGCCGGGCGTGCTCGACAACTTCGTCGCCGGACCTTTCGTTCAGTGCGCCGGTGCGACCGAAATCTACGGTCTGTTCCGCTCGACCTTCGGCTTCAACGAAATCTTCAATACCAAGGCCTTCTCGATGGGCCCGCTGCATAACGTTTCGCTGGAAGTCGGCATGGACGGCAACACCGAAAACAACTTCTTGGCTCCGGCCAAGCGCGACATGGTTGCCGGTCTGCAGTTCGCCTTCGACCTGCCCTATAAGGGCTACATCAACGTGGCGCCCCTGGTTTACTGGGAATTCTCCAACCACAACTCCTTCACTCAGTGCGGCTCGAACTTTGCCGGCGTCATCAACGGATTTAACTGCAACGCCGACGGCAACGTGAAGTACAACGCGACCTGGGCGGTTGAAGTCAACTACTACATGGACCTCGGCTTCCTGCCGGAGAACATGCAGTACTTCTCGATCAGCGGCCGTGCCGGCTGGTATGGTCCCAAGGGTGACTCGAACGGTCTGCCCGCGCTTTCCGGTCCCGGTCGCTTCAGCACCGCCTCCAAGACCGAACTCAACTCCGAACCGATCCGCCTGACCTTCGACGCTTCCAAGGCCTTCGTCGGTCCGCAGTACTCCCACTTCGTCGACCTCTGGGTCGCCTATCGCTACTGGCAGAACAAGTTCGGCCTCGATCACAACGCGATGCCCGGCGTCTGCACCATCGCAGCAACCGGCCAGAGCACCAACTCCTGCACCGAGTCGACCGTCTATGGCGGCGTGACCGTGAAGTTCTAAGCACCACCTGATCATCTCCACAGGTGAAAAGCGATGGCGCCGCGATGTTCCCCGCGGCGCCATTTTTCTGTTTGGCCACGAGAGGCCATGAACCCATAAATCTGCCGACGAAAGATTTGTCCGATTGGCCGTGCTCCGATAGCGGACCAAATTCCGCATACGAGCGAAACGACGCTATCGGCCAACTTGTGTTCCGTGATGTCTACCGCAAGGCCATGATCGGGGCGCGCGGCCGGACGACTTGGCGGACGCTCAAATTGTTATCAAAGGCGGTACTCACCTAATCCGGGGATAGATTAAGGGTCATCGCAGACGGCGCGGTTGGGTTGCGACCGCCATATACGATTGGCATAGCAGCACGAGGTGATCTCGCAGGTTCCGAACCATCGCTGGTGAGGCTCCCGCCTCCAGGACAGACCGGCTCGCTCCCGCCATTGCTGCAAACACCATCTGGATAGCAAACTTTTCCTGGCGCAACACCGCGTCCGGCGCCGTCTCTAGCATCGCTCCCAGCGCCTTCTGCGACCGCAGGCCCGTTTGCCTCACCAACGCGGGCCCGCCAACGTCCCCGGCGATCCGGTAGAGCGAAGTCGAAATATCGGTGCGCGCCATCTTGGCGTCCACGAATGCCTCCACCACGTCCTTCACCATCTCCGCCATTGGTTTGCCGCGTGCGCGCTCGCAAGCGGCCTCCACCGCCGCCGACACCTTGTCGAGGTGATCTTCGAGCAGGGCGAATAGCAACGACTGCTTGTTCGGATAGTACTGGTAAAGCGTTCCTACCGAGACCCCGGCCCGTTTCGCAACTCGCGTCGTCGTCAAACGGTCGGCCCCATGGCTCAGCAAAACCTGAATGGTAGCCTCGGAAATCGCTCCCACCGTGACGGCGGCTCTCGCTTGGACGGGTGTTTTCCTTGGTTCAAGGGCGGTCTGCTCGTTCTGGGCCATATGCGAATGCCAAACCTGAAGGATGCTTCATATATCACACTAAGCGAAATCCTTGCAGGAGAACAATGACCATGCCCAACTCATCGAAGAAGATCTCACTGGTTACTGGAGCGAACAAGGGCATCGGCTTCGAAGTCGCCCGCCAGATCGGCCGCACCGGCGCAACCGTCCTGTTGGGCGCACGCAACAGGCTGGCCGGCGAAAAAGCGGCCGCCATGCTCGCGAGCGAAGGCCTCGATACCCGCTTCATTGCCATTGATGTTGCTGACCATGATTCCGTCTCGGCCGCGGCTGCGGCGATCACGAATGAATTCGGCCGTCTCGACATCCTGGTCAACAATGCGGGCATCAACGATCCCGCCGACGGCCCTGTCGCTACCGCTCGCCTCGACGCGGTCGAGCGCGTCCTGCGCACAAACTTCCTCGGCGCTCTTGCGGTCACCCAGGCCATGCTGCCGCTGTTGCTCAAAGCCCGCTCCGCGCGCATCGTCAACGTTTCCAGCGGCCTCGGCTCTCTCGCCATAAACGGCGATCCAGCCAACCCGTTCGCCGCCGTCAAGCTGATCGGGTACAGCGCCTCCAAGGCCGCTCTCAACATGCTGACCGTACAGCTCGGTTATTTGCTCCGCGACTCCGCCATCAAGGTCAATTCTGCCGACCCAGGTTATACCGCCACCGACCTCAACGGCTACCGGGGTTCGCAGACCATCCCGGAAGGAGCAGCCGAAGCCATCCGCCTCGCGCTGTTACCCGATGATGGTCCCACCGGGTCATATTCCGACAGCAAAGGCATCGTCCCCTGGTGAACGCCCGCATGGCTCCTTTGATGCCAGCTACCGCAAAGCCGGCGAGAGCTGAAACCTTACTTCCCCCATACCCCGTCATGCAACGCAGCGGCCTCGTCTTCCAATAGCGGCCCGACCACCTCGGTCTGCCGCTGTCCGCTGGCGAACACGTTGCGGCAGGGCAGGTTGAGCGTCGGGTTTTCCGGATGGTTGCCGGTGATTTCGCGCAGGCGATGCTCGCTCAGGCCATAGACCAGGCGGCCGATGCCGGCCCAGTACATCGCGCCAGCGCACATCGCGCAGGGCTCCGCCGAGGAGTAGAGCGTGGCATTGCGCAGGATGCCCGGCGCGATCGTGGTGCAGGCCATGCTGGCCAGCAGGCGCTCGGCATGCGCGGTGCCGTCATGCGCGGGCATGTAGCCGTTCTCGGCCTCGAGCAGGACGCTACCATCAGCATCGACCAGCAGGGCGCCAAAGGGATGGTTGCCATGGGTCGTGGCGCGGCGGGCGACCTCGAACGACTACCGCAGGAAATGCGCGTCGCGCTCCGTAGGCGTGAGCGGGGAAATGTTCGTCATTGCTGCCAAACTCCAGAAGCGTACTTTTGCGCGTCTAATAAATTGATTTAACTGGTAAAACCAAGATAAATTGATGGTTCAACTTTGGGCAGCACTTCATAGATTGGATTCCAGGTGTCATTTTCGGTTTATGCAATGCCGCCAAACAATTGTCGCTCCGGGATCAGCCGGGGCCGCTACCTGTGAAGTCGGCGCCGCTCGGGGTTTGCGTCCGCTGGAATTGAACTTGTATCGATCAATCGGATGCGGAAAGCGCCGCGACACTGGAAAAGCATGAGCAAAGCAGCGGCGGGCGACGCATCGAGACGGTCTTCACTGGGCGATGAAATCGTCGGCCGGATCAATCAACTCGGGGCGATCTCCGAAACGCCGGAGCATCTGGCGCGGGTCTTCCTCTCTCCCGAACATCGCATCGCCGCCGATCTCATTTTGTCCTGGATGTGCGATGCCGGCATGGCCGCGCATCTCGATGCCATCGGCAATGTCTGCGGGCGTTATGAAGGGGAGCGGCCGGGTTTGCCATGCCTGATGCTGGGCTCGCATTACGATACGGTGCGCGATGCCGGCAAATGGGACGGTCCGCTCGGCGTCATCACCGCGATTTCCTGCGTCGCCGATCTCAACAGGCGCGGCAAGCGGCTGCCGTTCGCCATTGAAGTCGTCGGCTTCGCCGACGAGGAGGGCGTGCGCTTTGCGTCCACGCTGCTCGGCAGCCGCGCGGTGGCGGGGACTTTTGTCGAGAGCATGCTCGGGGCTAAGGACCGCGCCGGCATTACCATGCGTGACGCCATGATCGCGTTCGGGCTCGATCCCGACCATATCGGCGCGGCCGCGCGCGCGCCGGGCGAACTGCTCGCCTATGTCGAGCTGCACATCGAGCAGGGCCCGGTGCTGGAGCAGAAAAATCTCCCGGTCGGCGTCGTCACCGCGATCGCGGGCGCCACACGTTTGGCGGCGAATCTGACCGGCATGGCCGGTCACGCCGGCACCGTGCCGATGGCGCTGCGCCGCGATGCGCTGACGGGGGCCGCCGAATGCATCGTCGCGGTCGAGGACCTGTGCCGCACTGATCTTGATGGCCTGGTCGGCACCGTCGGCTACATCAGCGCGATGCCCGGTGCGACCAACGTCATTCCCGGCAAAGTCTCTTTCACCATGGACATCCGTGCGCCGACCGATACGCATCGCCGCAAGGCGGTCGCCGATATCGTTCGCCGCATCGAGAGCATCGCCAAAACGCGCGCGCTGGCGCTGCAGCTCGACATCACCCATGAAAACCGCACCGTGCCCTGCGCGCTTTGGCTGAAGGCACAGGTCGCGGACGCCGTTGCTGCCGAGGGGTTTCCGGTCTTCGAACTGCCGAGCGGGGCAGGGCATGACGGCATGGCGATGATCGATGTCGCCGACGTCGCGATGCTGTTCGTGCGCTGCCGCGGCGGCATCAGCCACCATCCCGACGAGCATGTGGAGCCAGCCGATGCCGATGCCGGTGCGCGGGTATTGCTGCGGCTGATCGAGAATTTCCGGCCGAAGCAAGCGGCGTGATCTCAGGGCGGATCGGCCTGCCAATCTGCCATTCTCCCGACGGGTAAATGGCGGCATGCCTTCCGCTGACCCGCCTCGCGTCACTTTCCCAACGCAAATTTGCCCCCGACTCAATCGAGACTGTCGGTTGAATGGACGATTGCGCGTCCTCCTTGGGGATTTTTCATGAGTATCGGATTTCCGCCGGATGGCGACGACGAATTTTTTGCTGCCCTTTCGCCATTGCTCGAAGAGGCCGCGAAGCTTCAGGCAGATCAATCGCCGCGCCGGGAGGTCGACGATCTCTTGCTGCTGCTTGAAGAAAACGCGCGGCTTCGCAAGCTCGCGGTCAAGCTGTCGAACCTGCTTGGCGATCTGCCGACTCGAGGCGATAGCGTAGGGCGGACAAGTCGCTAACCCGCCCTGCGAATTGAGCACTGCGCCTCCGCAATATGACAGTTCGATGACATTCATCGCGCGTTGGCTGGAAGACGAATCAATGGTGTTTGCAGTACCAAAGCGGTAACACGCGGCACCACGTGACAACGTTGATCCGAGCCCAATGTCGTTCGAACCATGAATAGCCAGATTGCATTTCCTTCGCATCGCGGTTACCGGTTTTATCAGGGGCTCGTCGCCAGCTTCGTCGCCAACGGCATTCAGGCCGTGAATTTTCTCGGCGATCGGTTCCTGAGAAAATACCACCTGTCGGCCGGGATCGACGAACTGTACCGGCATTCGGTCGATGCTGCCTTTGCCGAGAAGGAGGCCTTTCTCGTCACCGGTGCGCCGCATGCCTCCGCTTATTACCCGCGCGACTTCGCCTGGTTCTATCCCGACGTCCTCGATCCCGAGACCGTGATGGATTCCCAGGATGCGGTCCGCCGGGTTCGCCTGCTGGAAAAAAGCGTGCGCCTGATGCTGGAGGCGGTGCGTGCGAATGTCGTCACCACCACGATCGTCCCGGCCGGTCGCAACCGCTATATCGGCATCAATTATTTTTCGCTGCCGTCGGATACGTTACTGGGCATTCTCGCAGGTCTGGACCAATTGCTGACCGCGGAGCAACGGCCGTCGTCCTATCTGGCGATGTCGCAGGGCGCGCATGCCGGCCGGCTGTTGCTCGACGAATACCGTGCGGACCTGAAACGGGCGATCGTCGAACTCGCCAGGGCGTTGCAGCCGTTCGAGGACGACGGCCGCACGGCTCTGCTGTGCGACGTCACCGCGCCGCGCTCCGCCGCCACCGATACCCGCGCCGAGCGCCGGCGGTTTGTCACCAATGCCAGCGTCTATGCGACGTTCCTGCGCGGCATCAAGCTCGGCGTGATCGAACGCAACGAGCTGGAAGCGCTGCTCGGACGCGAGTTCTCACAATACAAGAAGGAGTTGCTGCGGTTGTTCGGCAGGCGCGGCTATATCAGCCATGCCCTGGAGTCCGATAGCGAGCCGCCGGTGTCCTCCATTGCGCTCGATTTCGTCAACGTGCACCAGGGGTTTTGGGATTTGAGCGACGTGGGTGAACGCGCGCTGTTCGCGGCCACGACCGATCTCGTTCTCGCCGAGCCGCGGTTCCGGATTCCGGGGACATCGCACTTCCTCGTATCCGCGGATAATCCGCTGAACAAGCTCATCCACAAGATCGCCGCGCCGGCCTATCAGGGCCGCTCGTCCTGGCCGACCTTCAATGTTGAATTCGCCGATCGCATGCTGGACCACGATGAAGCCGCCGGCACCGATACTTATCGCGCTCACGCCCGCGATATTCTGCGCGACATCCGTACCGCAACCGAAACCCACGGCGGCTATCAGGAGCTGCTGTCGGAAAGCGGCCAGAAGTATCAGACCTGGGCCTACCAGAGCGCGGTCGCGCACTCCTGGTTCCCGCGTTTCCTGTCGGTCTGGAAGCGCGCGTTCGGAACGTCGCTGCTTACGCCTAATTCGTAGGATGGGTTTCGCTTCGCTCTACCCATCCTACGCCTTCCCGCCGTGTGAACCAGTTCATACGGGCGCCTGAATTAATATGCATCGATAGGGCGTGTTGGTTTCCTGGCAGGGGGAAGCGATCATGACGGTTGCATTACGGACAGCGACCAACGTTCCCAGTACGGCGTGGCGAGAGGTCATGCTGGAAGGCGAGCCTGCGATATTCGAGAAATTCGCGGCCGAAATCGCGGCCTTTCAACACCAGGACGCCAAAACCACGAAGGACGGCAAACCGCTACGCGGATTTCACGCCAAGATCCACACCGGCGTGATGGCCGAATTCGAGATCCTGCCAGATCTGCCTGCGCATGCGCGTTACGGCGCCTTCGCCGAGTCGCGGATGTTTCCGGCGGTGGTGCGGTTTTCCAACGGTGAATCCACCATCCATCCGGACACCAACCACGAGCCACGGGGCATCGCCATCAAGCTGTTCGGTGTCCCCGGGCGTAAACTGCTGCAAGGTCGGGAAGACGCCGTCACGCAGGACTTCCTGGCCACAAGTCATTCGGTCACGTCTGCTGTGCGCAACGTCAATCAGTTCATGAAGTTTGTCCGAGCGCACCGCTACTCGCCGAAGATTATGGCTTTGCGGTTATTTTTCACGATGAACACGTTCGAGCTGCTTCGTATTCGCAAAATTCTCAACCGTGACGTCCTGCAGAGCGATGTGAGCAGCATGGCTATGGAAGAGTATTTTGGAACGGCGCCGATCAGGTTCGGGCCTTACGCCGTGAAGTTCTCGATCAAGGCCGTAGGCGAGACTGCGAAGACGATCGATCGTCTGGTGAGGACGAAAGATTTTCTCCGCGAGGAGCTGGCGGAGCGGTTACGCAAGGAAGACCTGGTGATGGACTTCAAGATTCAATTTTACGCTGATGACACCAGCACACCGATCGAGGACACTTCGGTGTTGTGGCAGACGGAGCCGCTGACGGTGGCGCGGCTGCGCATACCACGCGTCGATCTGGACGATGAACTGTCGCGCAAGCTGAGTCGGAAGGTGGATGCGCTCTCGTTCTCCCCGTGGCATGCAGTGGAAGACCACCGCCCGCTGGGCAACATCATGCGCGCGCGACGCGTCGCTTATGAGATGAGTTCGAGGCTGCGCAACGTTCGGCCCGAACCGACTGGCGTTCCTCTTCCGGACTGATTTGCCCGTCAGGGTGCGAGTCTTACCGCGCCCTCTGTATTCATGAGGGCAGACGAAATGCAAAACTCCGGGCGCATCGCGCCGCGAGAATGCGAAGCCGTATCTGGACGAGCGCTGTCGCCGCATACGCGGTCTACTCCCTCCCCTCTTGCGGGGGAGGGCTGGGGAGAGGGGTAAGCCACACGCACCGCCGTTGCCGCCACCCCTCTCCCTAACCCTCCCCCGCGAGGGGGGAGGGAACGTACCGTGCGAGGATCGCTATGCGTGAATTCTACTCCGCTGCCTTCGCCGTCCTGCCGAACATCCGTGTCGGCGCCGCAAAGCCGCACGAGGTGCCGTCGGTGACTTTGACCTGGTCTTCCCACGGCAGCCGAGACGTTCCGGCGACCATGTCCTGCATGAAGGTGTAGGGGCAATCCATCGCGCCGCCCTTCACCGCGACATAACCGCGGTGCCAGAGCTGGTAGATGTTGTTCTCGACGCCCCAGTGGATCCGCGCCTCACGCACCAGATCGGGGCGGACTTCGGCGGTAATGATCTCGTCGGCGCGGCCGGTGGTGCCGTGGGCGATGATCGAGCCGTCGAAATTCACGATCATGCCTTCGCCCATCGAATCGAACGAGCCGTCGGAGCCGCACATGCAGACGTTCGCGGTTACCATCAGGTTCTGGAATGCGTTGGCCTGGTTGGTGAAGCGCCAGCTGTCGCGGATCGGCGCGGTGTAGCCGGCGGTACGGATCATGATCTCCGCGCCCTTGTAGGCGCATTCGCGCGCCATCTCCGGGAACATGCCGTCATGGCAGATGATCAGCGCCAGCTTGGCGCCCTTGGGGCCCTCGATCACGGGAATGCCGACATCGCCGGGCTCCCACGGCTCGACCGGAATCCAGGGATGGAATTTACGGTAATAGAGTTTGACCTCGCCGTGGTTGTCGATAACAAGGCCGGAATTATAGGGGTTACCATCAGGGTTGAATTCCATGATGGAGAAGCAGCCCCAGATCTGGTTGTCGATGCAGGCGCGCTTGAACGCGGCGACTTCCGGACCGTCGAGCCGGCACATGATCTCGGGGTTGGTGTCCATCGACAGGCCGTGCAGCGAGTATTCCGGAAACACCACGAGATCCATGGTCCCGAGATTCCGCCGTGCCTTGCCCACCATAGTGACGATGCGCTCGGTCTGGCGGGCGAGGTCGGCCCGGGTCACGACCACGGGCAGTTGCAATTGAACTAGCCCGATGACGACGCCTTCGGGCGATTTGTTGAGGCCACCCAGTCCGTTCATGTGTTCCTCCGCGCTTGCGAGTCGACGTGGCGTTTTGCCGTTCCGATGCGGCGGTAGTCAGCAACAACCATGCCATTGGAGATGCGTTGCGCAAACGAAGTGCAACGAAAAAATCGCTCAGCACTTAAGCAAATGCACGCGGCGAAAGCTGCGCACAGAGAATGAGCAGCTCCGTGTGCTTCACGCAATGGATTGAAATCACGATGGATTCGGTTTCAGGCGAACGCTTGCAGCGATTGTACACAATGGCACGCGCCTTGCTTAGTTAGCTCCGGGTACTCTCGTTCGGGGCGTGTGCATCATGGCGAACTCCTACGGTTCACTATCGGCGGGTCCTCTAACAGGCATGGTCGCCGCGGAGCCGGAGCCGATCGCGCTCGACTTCACCGCGACAGCCCTTCTCATCATCGACATGCAGCGCGATTTCATGGAGCCCGGCGGCTTCGGTGAAACACTCGGCAACGACGTCTCTCAACTCGCGCGGGCGGTGAAACCGATTGCGTCGGTGTTGGAAGCGGCCCGCGACATCGGCATGCTGGTCGTGCACACCCGCGAGGGTCATCTGCCTGATTTATCGGATGCGCCGCCGGCCAAGCTCGAACGCGGCGCGCCGTCGTTGCGCATCGGCGATCCCGGCCCTATGGGACGCATTCTCATTCGCGGCGAGGCCGGCCACGACATCATTCCCGAGCTTTATCCCCTCGACAGCGAGGTGGTGATCGACAAGCCGGGCAAGGGCGCGTTCTACGCCACCGAACTCGGCGACGTCCTGCAGCAATACGGCATCGAGAATTTGCTGGTCTGTGGCGTCACCACGGAGGTCTGCGTCAACACCACGGTGCGCGAGGCCAACGACCGCGGCTATCGCTGCGTGGTGCTGTCCGACGGCTGTGCGTCCTATTTTCCCGAATTTCACGAGATGGGCCTGAAGATGATCAAGGCCCAGGGCGGCATCTTCGGCTGGGTTACTGACTCGGCCGCGGTACTGGAGGCGATTTCACCGGAGACTTCAAAAACAGCAGTAGCGGGGGCATCACGATGAGCACGAGCACGACGGGGACTGCAGGCAAACTCGACTTCAAACCTGACTTGTGGACGCCGGGCGACTGGAACGCGTTCTTCGGCTTCGGCACCAACATTCTCGTCAATATGCTGGTCTTGACCGGCCTGTTGCGGTTCGTGCTGAAGATGCCGGATTCTCTGGTATTCGGCCGCATCCTGCCGGCGCTCGGCCTGATGATGTGCCTCTCGACATTCTATTACGCCTACCTCGCTTACAGACTAGCGCAAAAAACCGGCCGCACCGACGTCTGCGCGCTGCCGTCCGGCGTCAGCGTGCCGCACATGTTCATCGTCACCTTCGTGATCATGCTGCCGATCACCATCAAGACCGGCGATCCGATGAAGGGCTGGTCCGCTGGCCTGGTCTGGGTATTTTTCCAGAGCTTCATCCTGATGATCGGCGGCTTCATCGCGCCGTATATCCGGAAAATCACGCCGCGCGCGGCGTTGCTCGGCACGCTCGCCGGCGTATCCGTCACCTTCATCTCGATGCGGCCGGCGCTGGAAATGTACATGACGCCGCAGATCGGGCTCGTGTGCTTCGCCATCATCATGGTGAGCTGGTTCGGCGGGGTGAAATACTGGAAAAACATTCCGGCGGGCCTGGTCGCGATCGCGGTCGGCATGGTCATCGCCTGGGGCTCGAACCTGTTCGGCCTCGGTCTCGGCGGCCTCAGCGTGAAAGGGCTTGGCGACGCCTTTGCTTCCTTCGGCTTCTCGGTGCCGATCCCGGCCGTCGGTCAGGTGTTCTCCGGCTTCGAATTCCTCGGCGTCATCCTGGTCACCGCGATCCCGTTCGGTATCTACGACCTCGTCGAGGCCATGGATAACGTCGAGAGCGCGGAAGCCGCCGGCGACGAATATCCGACCACGCGGGTTTTGACCGCCGACGGCGTCGTCAGCCTGATCGGCTGCCTGATGGGCAACCCCTTCATCAACGCGGTCTATATCGGCCATCCCGGCTGGAAGGCGATGGGCGGCCGGATCGGCTATTCCGCCGCGACCGGCCTGATGGTGGTGATCCTCTCCTGGTTCGGCATCATCTCGTTGCTGCTGGCGCTGGTGCCAGTCGTCGCGATCTCACCGATCCTGCTCTACATCGGCATGCTGATCGGCGCGCAGGCGTTCCAGACCACGCCGGTCAAGCACGCGCCCGCGGTCGTGCTGGCGCTGACGCCCCATCTGGCGGCCTGGGCCAAGCTGCAGATCGACACCATGCTCGGTGCGACCATGAATGCGGCGCAGAGCGTCGGCGGTCTTGCCGCCGACAAGGTCGGTGCGGTCAAGTCGGCAGCGATCGCCTCATTGCCGCAGCAGGGCGTGCTCTATCACGGTCTCGACGTGATGGGGGGCGGCTCGATCCTCGCCGGGCTCATCCTCGGCGCGATCGGCGTATTCGTGATCGAGCGCGACTTCATGAAGGCGTCGGCCTTCGCACTGGCCGGCGCGGTCATGACCTATTTCGGCTTCATGCACGGCGAAGCGGTCGGCATCGGCGGCGGGTTTGGCGTGACGCCGAGCGTGGCCTTCGCCTATGCCGTGATGGCGGCGGGCCTCTACGCACTCGGCAGAACCAGCGTGAGCGTGCCCTACACCGCACACATGGACATGCCGCACGCCGCGCCTGCGGAGTGAGGATCTGACTGAACCTAGCCGCCCTTGACGGCACCTGCGGTTAGCCCGGCGACGATCTGTCGCTGGGCTAATACCGTGAGCAGCAGTACCGGAAAAGTCACGATCAGCGCGGCGGCCGCCAGCGGCCCCCAGCTCAACTGATCGAACGAAATCATGTTGTAGACGGCGACAGGCAACGTGCGGGTCTCCCGTCCCGCCAGCACGATGCCGAACACAAAATTGTTCCAGGAGAAGATCACCGCGAGGATGAAGGCGACCGCGAGGCCGGGACGCGCGATCGGCAGCGCGACGTGGCGGAACACCTGCCAGCGCGTGGCACCGTCGATCAGTGCGGCTTCCTCGAGCTCCAGCGGCGTGGTCTCGAAATAGCCGATCATGATCCAGATCACGATCGGCACCGTCACCACCAGATGGATGATGATCTGCGGTACCAGCGTGCCGAGCAGTCCGAGCCACTGGAATAGCAGAAACAGCGGAATCAAGTAGGACAGGCCCGGCGTGATGCGCGCGATCAGGATCACCACGGCCGACTTGTGCGCGGCCATCCGCGCGATGCCGTAGCCGGCGGGCACGCCGACCAGCATCGCGAGCCCGGTCGCACTGCCGGTCACGATCAGGCTGTTGACGAAATAGGTCAGGAAACGGTTCGACGCCAGCACGTCGGCATAGTTCTTCCAGGCGAAATGCTCCGGGATGAAGACCGGCGGGTAGGCGGCGTTGTCGACTTCGAACTTGACCGACAGCGAAGCCATCCAGAGGAAGAACAGGATGGCGGGCGACACGACCACGAAGATCGCAAGCCACAGTCCGATCTTGCCGAGAATTTGTCGGACGCTCATGCGCCGCTCCCGATCTCGGTCCACATCGTGCGCTGGCGCAGATACAGCAGCACCGCGGCCAGCGCGATGATCAGCACGAAGAACACCACCGCGATCGCAGAGCCGTAGCCAAGGTCGTAATAGATGAAGGCGACGCTGTAGAGATAAAGATTGATGGTCTCCGACGCCGAGCCGGGTCCGCCCTGGGTAATGGCAAAGATGATGTCGAAGCTCTTCACGGCGTCGATCATGCGGATCATGCCGGCGATGAACAAGAACGGCGTGATCAGGGGGAGCGTGATGTAGCGAAACATCTGCCAGACGCCGGCACCGTCGATCTGCGCGCTCTCGTAAGGCTCGACCGGGATCGCAGCCAGGCCGCCGAGCACGATCAGCATCACCAGCGGCGTCCATTGCCAGGTCTCGACCAGCACCAGCGAGGGGATCACGGTGCCGGGATGAAACACCCAGAGCTGAGCGGGCAGGCCGACCAGCGAGAGCAGGTAATTGAGCACGCCGAGCTGCGGATGGAACATCATGGTCCAGACCAGCGCGACCGCGACAGGCGTCGCCATCATCGGCATGATGAAGACGCCGCGCAAGAAGCCGCGTCCGGGGAATTTGGCGTGGAACACCACGGCAGCGAAGGTGCCGAAGATCAGCGGCAGCAGCACAGAGAGGGCGGTGTAGGCCATCGTGTGCATGACTGATTCGACGAAGCGCGGGTCGTTCGGCAACCGGATATAATTGGCGAGCCCGACAAAAGTCGTCGGCGAGCCGACCTTCCATTCGTTCAGGCTCATCCAGATCGTGAAGGCCCACGGAAAGATGATGATCGCGAGCACGACGACGAGCGCCGGCACCACGAACGGCCAGTACGACGGCTTTCGCAACTCCTGCTCCGGCGCGGCCTGATGTGCCGCCGCCGGAGCGACTTCGGTGAGAACCTTCACGCTTTCTCGCTGCGCTCCAGGATCGGCCGGAATTGCTCATGCGCCTTCTTCAATTCCGTGGCCGGATCGGTGCCCGCCAGCGTCGAGGTCAGCGCCGCACCGACGAGGTCGCGGAATTCGGCGACAGGAATAATGACGGGCAGGCCGAGCTTGCTGATCTTGGCGGAATCGATCACCGACTGCAGCCATTCCTTCGGCATCTTCACGCCCTTCTGAATTTCGGCATCGTTCAGAATCGAATTGCGGAATGGCACGCCACCGCCGGCCTGCAACAGCTTTGCCCCTTGTGACTTCGAGACCGCCCATTGGCACAGCAGATAGGCAGCTTCCTTGTTCTTGC